>CAWKZI010000232.1:0-4721 GCA_963854365.1 Gammaproteobacteria bacterium | reverse complement strand
TTAAGAGCTTTTTATGTGATGCTATGCTGCCCTAATTGCAAGACTCTCAAGTCCATTTTTTCGCAAATAAAAACGGAAGGAATAGATGAAGATGGTAGAGAGAAAATAAATTGTAAAGCGTCTAATCATTCTTGGAAACGTCTCCCCATGTCCTATGGTGCCGATGGTGCCGGTGGTGGCTGATGATTAATCCTTAGACAGTGCCTTAATCGCTTCCAAGTGCATAGCATTGAGGTCTGTCTCAGGCGTTGATGACGAGACATTGCCGTAAGTTGAAGAATTGTACTTAGCTGCCACTAATCCTCAGCCAGCGCCTTTGTAGCCTCCAAATGCAGCGAATTGGGCCTGTTTGGGCCTTATACCTTGAAACCACCTATTTTAGTGCCTCTCAAGCTATACCTGACAGCCTATATCTATAGTATCTTCTGGGAATGAATATAAAACAGCTCCTAATCGCAACTATCCTCCTCTTATCTTCAGGAGCTTATGGCCAGTCAGAGTTTGACGAGGCCAAACTCTTAGCTGAACAAGGAGATGCAGAGGCCCAGTTAAACCTAGGGATTAGGTACGCCAACGGAGAAGGTGTTCCTGAGGATGATGCTGAAGCAGTTAAGTTGTACCGGTTAGCGGCTAAACAAGGTCTCGCTCGTGCTCAGAACTATCTCGGAATTATGCATGCCAATGGAGACGGTGTTCCTGAGAATTATGCAGAAGCGGTTAAGTGGTTTCGATTAGCTGCTGTACAAGATTATGCTGGTGCTCAGTACAATTTAGGACTCATGTACCACTATGGACTAGGTGTTACTGAGAATCATGCAGAAGCGGTTAAGTTGTACCGGTTAGCAGCTAAACAAGGTGATGCCGAAGCCCAGAACAATCTCGGAATCATGTATGCCAATGGAGACGGTGTGCCACAGAACAATGTTAGAGGTTATATCTGGTGGTCAGTTGCAGCAGCACAAGGCGAAGAAGACGCAAAACGCAATAGAGATATAGTTGCCAAAAGGCTAACCCCTGATCAACTAACTCAAGCTCAACAAATAGCAACAAGGTGCATTGACTCTGACTATCAGGATTGCGAATGAACAAACTACTAACAACAATAACCCTACTCTTCCGGGCAGGCAAAATTGGCATAAATACTGGGAGCAACGAGGAATGATTTCTTTTTTAAGAGTGTTTGCTTACATTTGCATTTGGACAACTCCTTTCCAGGTGGCATTCATATTGTGAGGCATCGGCATTATTGCCGTTACCAATTATAGTATTTTGTCACTATCAAATATCGAATTTTTTAGGAACTACCTTGGCTTTTTACTTCCTATTATTGAGTGGTTATACACATGGTTTTGGACTGCTCTCTTAGACTGGATGTTTTCTTTACCGATGATTTTACGCCAGACACTGAAGACAATATTCTCCACGTGGCTAGGATTTTGGATACTTAAAAATACAAGATGAACAAACCACTAACAACAATAATTCTACTGTGTTTTTCTGTTGCTGCTAATGCTGAAACTTATGTTTGTGCTGTTGATAACTATATGTATATTAACGCTATTTGCGTGTCTAGTAAGCTCTGGGAAGGTCATATAAGATAGACTACCTAAAGCACAATCAATCAATTAAGGGTTTAATATGCGAAAAGAAAAACTTGCAGTATTGGCAGCCATTCTATGTTTCTTTCAAGCATATAATTCTTCGGCGATAGAGCCGGAAGACGTCACATTTGATGGAAAAACTCTTACTGTCCCATATGTTGAAGTAGGTAGCGAAGCCTTTGAAGTTAGATTTTCTCTTGTTACATCTTCTACATTAGCCCCAATTGATTGCCCAATTTTATGCATCAAGTTGCTGTCTGCTACTAAAAGCAAATTGCTGTCGGCGAGAAATCCTGCAAAATTTGAAGGGTCAGTTCTTAGTACTCCACGCATTGTATTTGAAGGGGGGATTTTCACCGGAACTTTTAACTATCTGAGCAACTATACTGACGAAATATATTTCTCAGTTGGTGGCGCATCGACGGCTCCCATATTTAGCAAGGAAGACCGTCAACTATGGACTTATGACGATATGGAGGGCAGATTCAGTTTCTGCCAAGATAATTCACTGCGTTGGACTTCGCCGATTCCATTTGCGGACTTCAATAACGATGGTTACGTAGATATTTTTTTCCCCATAGGTTGCGGGCAAGGCGATTCGCCATCGGAAGGTGGATCGAATGATGCCGCTATTAAGTCAGGCATGCTTTTTTACTGCAGTAACGACGTTGGCGAATATAGGGATTGCTCTTTGGAAGTGTTTGGAGAAGAGTTTATAGATACATCAAAAGAGGGCGGGAAAGGTGGAATGATCTATCATCACCTTACTGAAGAGCCTAAAGATCTTAATGGCGACGGTTTTGTTGATTTTATACTGAATTTAAGTCGTGATCTTCACGATGGTCGCCAATTTTATAATACAGATAATTTAGAAGAGTATGAAAAATTAATTTCCGACTGCTTCGATGGTGACGAAGAGAAAGCTTTGCAGTATTCAATACATCATCTTCACCATTGCAATGCTATGTCTGAGCAGTATGTATTTTTAAGCAATGGAGATGGCACTTACAAAAATTCTCGAATTCCATGGAAACCCCATTTTGCGCACTCTGTCCGCTCAATACCAAATGAAGTCGGTGGTTTTGATTTAATTTCAATAGGCTTTGGGGATGTGGAAGTTGCAAGAATCCTTGGAAATGAGGTAATTGATAAGATTGTTGATTACAGATTGTATGAAAATTTTGATGCGGCTACAAACGTATGGCCATACGTTGGCGGGTATTTTGAATTTGATGGTATTGGATACTGGGTAGTAGATGGCATTCCGCCTGAGTATATTGCGAATTTGGAAGATTACTCGGAATTCAATATTACTACCGGGTTTCATAACACGATAACCGGTATTGCCGTTTGGAAATGGAATCCGGGAATTGGCTTCGAATTTAGCGATTATCACTTGCCCCCCCCTTCTGATTTTTTCCTATATACAGGTCGCGATGGAGAGTATAAAACCGGCTTGTATAGGCGCGGCGTCCCACAGCTAGATGGTAGTCATCGTTATGGTTTTATGAAGAAGGCTCTACTTGATCCAGCGGAGGGAGAAATACTCATTGCGCAAGGAGAGCAGCAGGGATTTATTCGAAATAGTAAGCGCATTGTGCCAGTAAATTATGTTGCGCAAATTGGCAATGAAAATGAGTACGACGAAAATGGATTGTATGCAGTAAACGCTGTCGAGGGGTTTTATATAGAAGATGGGAAAATAGTACCTCGCGAGAAATCAATCATTGAAGGTGACGTTTTTTTTAAAAGCGATGGAATGCACTTTAGAGATATAAATGCTGATGGTTTTGATGATCTTCTCATTATTAATCATCACGGTGGAATTTACCTCAACAATGGGCTTGGGGTACTCGAACGTATCGACGCCGAGACGATAAAGCCAGATATAAATTTAGTATGGGACTGGAGGAATCCTTCTGACTTCCTGACGTACAAGAAGCGTATTGCTCAGACTGTTTACTGGCCCTTACGAAATAATGGGACAGTCGACTTGATATTTGCGGAGGAGGGTACGAGGACAAATAATTTTCTGGGAAAGCAAGGGCCAGATGGCAGATATAACGCCGGAAATGCCGGCGTTATCCGCGGTAATTATTCAGTTGAAAAATTGCCTAAAATCTCAGTTCAGGCGGTTATGAATAGGTGGTTAGAATGTGTAAATAGTGCAGAGTCTTACCCTGGGTCCTGCCCTTTATAGCGATTCATAAATCGGGGCTATTAAATAGCGATATATTGTAATGGACTGTAACTAGAGGTTGGTGTCGTTCGGTTCGCGATATCTCCTACAATACAGGGCACTCCGTCTTATATTTCTCCATGCATACGCAAATGCATACTCATAGATTCTAGCTTAATCATTATCTAGCTTTCTGATTGCATCAAAATGATTAATGATTAATGATTAATGATTAATGACCTACCACTATTGGCCTATCCCAGCTGATTGAAAACCTTAACAGTCGAATCAATGGCTGAAGATAAATTTCCATTAAACAACATCCTTACTGACTCTCTTTACTATCCATCTAGTGCGTTTGATGGCGATCCAAAAGGTAGCTGTTTTTTAGCAGGGGTAGAAAAATGTATATCTCAGTGACAGGAATTAAGCCAAAAGGCATAACTGGGTGGCTATATTTTCTGCTTTACAATATTCCAGCTTCAAAAGCCTCTAAAGACCATGATGGGCTGCTAGCTAGTGAATTCAGTTCAAGAAATGGTTATTTACATACTTTCACTGTATGGGAATCGAAAACTCATATGGTAGCCTATAGGTCATCTCCGGCTCATTTAAAAGCAATGAAAAACCTTTCAAAAATTGGAAGTGGCAAAATCCATGGTTACGAAACCGACACTATGCCCAGCTGGGAAGATGCTTATAATGAATGGGGCGGAAAAGCACGAGAACATTAGAACTCGGTATTAAGGTCGGCCAACCACCTGCGGATTGTGAATTAAATATAGAATCCCAGCCACAATCAACAAATTCATCATCACCCACTGTCAATCGTGGAGAAGCTATTGCGGATGGGCTAAAAAATCTTAGCGACCTTCATCAGCAAGGAATTCTTACCAACGAAGAGTTTACTGCCGCTAAAAGAAGACTCTTAGAATTATGAA
>CAWKZI010000231.1:0-4733 GCA_963854365.1 Gammaproteobacteria bacterium | reverse complement strand
CCCGATGAGTTCGATGAGTTGAGAGAGTTCGGCGAAGCTTTGGGTTTTCTTCATATAGCGAGTGGGCCTTTGGTACGCTCTTCTTATCATGCAGACAAACAAGCTCAGGGCAAGGAAATTTCTTGAGGTTTCTATTCTCAGAAAGTTAATGGCTTATGAATATTAGCCCCCGCCACTTTATAACGAGTCTAATCGCACTTCTTGTGTCAATCGTTACGGTATTTCTGTTTATCCAAAATGCGCTACAACTAGGTAATGAGCCGCTAGTGCTCCGTGCTTTGGTATTAAGTATCGCGATTCTTGCTGCGCTAATAGCGTTTTATCCTTTTTGTTCCATTTTTTCAGGCAGACCGATTGCCTATGGTGTATTCATTTGTCTGCCAGCACTGTTGCCAGGCTTTGTGTACTTTCTGTATCTGTTACCCCAGCAAGCAGGTAGTGGATTATCTGCCGAACAATTATCTAGTCAGCTAATCACTGATAGTTCTAGCAACGGCATTATTGAAGTTGGTTTTAGCTATCCGATTTTTACGCCGATTATCAAAGTTACAAATTTAGAGTTATTCTCTAGACAGGTAAATATTTTTTTGAGAATGACTGACAGTAATAATGAAACTGCTTTGTTCAGAGCTGTGCGCTCTCGTATTCCTAGTGACGGCTTAAGTGTGGAAGCAACAGTGCAAGGGATGCTTGGCGAGAATGAGGAGTTTTTCTTTCTACCCTTAGAATTACCACCGCTGAGTAGCATGAGTGGCAAGATAGTTTTCATTATTAGCAATCTGGACGACGGTGCCACATTTACAGAAGCCTTGGGTCGAGCTTATCAGGCGCAATTTGAACTTAGGGAACCCGAAACGGGGGTATTGATTATGAAATTCCCGTTAAATCGGCTATAGGGCCAAATTTAGTTTCATGATAATGAAAGTGAATATTAATAAAATAGTGAAACGTCAGAGGTTTACATTATCCGAAAGGAAAGTTTTCGTGGCATGAAGGGGTCAAAATGAAGATTCAGTTGATAAAAATGTTATTTACATTAGTCGTAACCTTATGTGCTTTGGCGTCAGTAGCACAAAGCAGTTGGCAAGTGCCGCGAACAGAAACAGGCGCGCCTAATCTACAGGGTGTTTGGACTTCTGCCAGTATTACGACGCTGGAACGCAATCCAGACCTAGGAGAGAAGTTGGTCGTCACTGCTGAGGAAGCGTTAGAAATGGAGAGGACGGCAGATTTTAATTTGCTCTCGGCAATAGATGATGCTCCCAGTGACCCTAATCGTGCTGCGCCAACTGATGGAAATGCAGATGCGGGTTACAACGCTTTCTGGATAGACCCTGGAAAACGACTTGCTCGCATTGGAGAGGAATATCGCACTTCCTTTATTACTGATCCAAGAAATGGACAAATTCCTTATACTGAATCTGCTGGCCGCGCATTCTTAGAATATCGTGAAAACAGTGGGTTTGACGGCCCTGAGCAACGGCCTTTGGGCGAGCGTTGCATGGTGGGCTTTGGTTCGAGTGCGGGGCCGCCCATGCTACCCGTGCTTTATAATAACCATTACCAAATTGTCCAAAATGAAGATTATGTAATGATTCTGGTAGAAATGAATCATGATGCGAGGATAGTTAGATTAGACTCTGAGCACCTCAGGGAAGATTTTAGACCCTGGTTAGGAGACTCAATTGGTTATTGGGAGGGTGATACTTTAATAGTGGAAACAGTTAATTTTCATCCCCAGCAAAGCTTCCGCTTTGCTATCAAGCACACGTTATACTTGCCTCAGACCGCAAAAGTTATTGAGCGTTTTACCCGAACTGCTGAGGATGAAATTCTCTATGAATTCACCATCGAGGACGACTTGGCCTATTCGCAGCCATGGACTGCTCAAATTCCTCTGCGACCGGCTGAAGGAGCCCTTTATGAGTATGCCTGTCACGAAGGAAACTATGCCTTATCTGGAATTTTAGCTGGTGCACGCAGAGGAGAGCTGGAAGGTATTAACTAAATCGTACCCTGCTAACTGCTAGTTTTAAATGCTGGCAGAGCAATTGCTATCAGTGATGCTAGAGCGACCAACACTAACGCGCTGATAATCGGCAGAGAAAGTCCAATTAGTTGGGCGAGAACGATAAGTAATATTAGACGTGCGCGTTCATAGTGTATTGCTGTCGTTCTGGCTTCCATACAAAAACCATGAACACACAGTGAATACACTAGAAATAATACTAAACCTAGTTTAATTGCGAATATCATGGCATTAGCATTTAGCAATAGATAGAGGCTAAGAATTATGGTTATCACAAACTGAATGAAAGTGTAATGCTTAGTAAATACACTTATTTTAGGATCGAATTGGCTCGTCAAATCTATTTCTTGATGTTTGAGTTTGCAGCTCGAACCTTGTCCTTCGGGCTGCCATCCTGGTCGCATAAAACATAGTTTCATTTTGTTTTTCCAGCCTGACATCGTAATAAAATCTATCAGTAAACTCGAATATACATGAAAATTTGCCCACACTGGGTTCCAACTATTTAGTGGCTTTCGAAGCCCGAAGATAATTTTTTCATCTGCGAGTTCATCTTGAAAACTTCCAAATAACCGATCCCAGATAATAAATACGCCACCGTAGTTTTTATCCACATAGATTTTATTTCGCGCGTGATGAACACGGTGATTTGAGGGGGTTACTAAAACTGACTCCAAAATCCCAAGTTTTGGTAAATGCTCTGTGTGCACCCAGAACTGATAAATCAGGTTCAAGCTAACTACGGTAAACAAAATTTCAGAAGGAAAGCCGAGAGCAAAGAAAGGCAGATAAAATAGAAAACTGTGGAAATCTATGCTGGTTTGGCGCAGTGCTGTACCAAAATTAAAATCTTCACTTTGATGATGAGATACATGAGACCCCCAGAATAGAGCGACCTCATGACCGAGGCGATGCTTCCAATAATAAGTAAGATCGTAAAGGATAAAACAGAGTATCCAGACCCATACCTCATTCTCAGGAAGTTGGCTAAGCTGAAAGTGAAGGACCACCAGCTCATACACAGATCCAGAAAAGCCAACTACAATCAAGCCCTGCAGTCTACTTAAACTCCCCATGGATAGGCTGTTTATTGTGTCATTAATTCGATAGGTATTATAATTCTTTGCCATGCCATAAGCGAATTCCAACAATATGAGTAGGAAGAAGAATGGAATCGCGTAAAGTATTAAATCCATTGTTTACTCAATTAATTTGGTGAGATCTATCTCGGCCATTGTAATCTCTTAACCCCAGCGTGCAAATCACGTTATCATCTGTCCTAGTAGATGGTGGCACATCCTAGTGGGAGACGTGTCATATATTATTGAGTGATACTCGAGAAGTAGTTGATCTAGGAGAAGTTCCAAAATGAAGAAAAGAGCAATATTTCTTGGATTAACTATCCTCATGTTGGGCAGTAATTCAGTATTTTCTCAAGGTATTCAACAAACAAAAGGGAATTATGTTGATAAATTCAGACAGCTAGATGAAGTCCTGCCGACACCAAATGTCTATCGAAATGCTGCTGGAGCGCCAGGTCATGAGTATTGGCAGCAAGAAGTCGACTACGAAATCGTGGTGAGCCTTGATGAGGAAAATCAACACATCAATGGAACTACCACTATTAACTATAAAAACAATTCACCTGACACGCTCAACTACCTCTGGCTTCAGCTCGATCAAAACCGGTTCCAACGTGAGTCGATGGCAGAGTTAACTAGTACCTACAACGGCTCAAGTCCAGATGCAGAGGATAATGATCCAGCAAGGATAAGTTTAGGTCAATTGCGTCGGCTGCAGTACATGTCTGATGCTGATCACGGATACCAAATTAATGCTGTGACTGATAATCGAGAAAATCAATTAATGTACACTGTTGTTGGCTCCCTTATGAGAGTTGACCTAGTTGGTCCTCTCCCGGCGGGTGGTGATACTGAATTAGTAGTAGATTTTGAATTTGACATTATAAATGGAGATGTTCTCAGCCCTCGTGGTGGCTATGAATACTTCCCAAATGATGAGAATGAGGGAGGAAATTATATATTTGCTCTTTCTCAGTGGTTTCCTAGATTGGTAGCCTATACCGACTACGAAGGTTGGACTAATAAAGAATTTCTCGGGTCTGGAGAATTCACTCTTGAATTTGGCGACTACGACGTCGAGATCACCGTACCAGAAGATCATATCGTAGCCTCCACCGGGGAATTGCAAAACCCAAATAACGTCCTAACAACACAACAAAGAGATCGCCTAGAAGAAGCAAAAAATGCAGCTCGGCCAGTTTATATTGTTACCCCTGAAGAAGCCTTGGAAAACGAAGCTGCCGGTGCAATTACTACAAAGACTTGGCATTTCACAGCGGAAAATGTCAGAGATTTTGCTTGGTCCTCCTCCAGAAAGTTTATCTGGGACGCTAAAGGGCACCACCAACCCAATGCTGAACAAGAATTAATTATGGCGATGTCTTTCTACCCGAAAGAAGGCGGTACGTTATGGTCAGACTATTCGACTGAAGTAGTAATTCATACCCTGGATGTATATAGCCGCTTCTCGTTTGATTTTCCTTACCCAACTGCACAATCAGTGAATGTCGGTTTTCTCGGTGGTATGGAATATCCCATGATTACGTTTAATGGACCTCGTACCGAATTACAAGATGATGGTACGCGTACTTATAGTCTCTCCGAAAAACGTTTTCTTATAG
>CAWKZI010000230.1:0-4735 GCA_963854365.1 Gammaproteobacteria bacterium | reverse complement strand
ACGCGGGAATGGGCAAGGGCGAAGATGCGCCGACGGCACAGGTATTCGAAGTACTGCCTGCACCATTGCAGCAGCATACTTGGGCACAGTGCAGAAACGGTTGGCTCAATGTGCAGGACCAACAAGGCTCAGAATTTGATGTGGCAGGCACTGTGGATGCGAGCGGTAACTACCACATGCTCGACTATTCATTGTTTTATATGAACATTCGGAACAACGCTAAGCTGCGAGCGAATCGTTATATGGAGCAGTATCGCTAGAGCTAGAGGGGAGGTATTGACAAGTTAACCGCTAACTAATTAATTATAACGTATGGGTGAGGTTTTTTATCTTTCCTAACTTCGAAAAAATGATTTTGGCGTTAATTTTCCGACAGTAATTGCGAATGAGATCTTATTAAAATTTCATTAACAGACGGCTAAAGTCCATCGATCAGGTTCTGGCTATGCGAAAATATCTTGTACTCATACTTGCTTTGACAAGCTTTCAAGCTTTGGCCGTTAGTCGCGATGACGCATACTTAGATGGACAGGTCATCATTATTCCCAAAGCTGTTGCTGGTCAGCAAGCATATAGATTAGAGCTAAGTTTAAAAATCACTGACGAAGGCTATGACTTTTCCGTTCAAGCGGCGTCTGAAATACCCTTTACGAACATCCTGAATGCGACAGTGTTTGATGGCCTGGCTCTACAAATTCCCAAAATAGCTGTTAATGGCCTTGTCTATCAAATAACTCTAACTCTCATAGATCCATCTTCACTCTTATTTAGATTGACAGGTTTTTCTCTCGTTCAACCTGAGGGCGAAACAGCGGCAGACCTCTTCGAAAATAAAATTTCAGATGCCGTTGTAAAAGCAAAGTGCCTAAACTGCCATGTCCTAGAGGGAATCGCAGGAGGCACTTCACTGGTTTTTTCTGCAGATACGGACTTATTATCGCAGAACATTCTGGTCATTGAGCGATTCCTAAATAGAAAACCTGATGGTAAATCCGTCATTCTTTCAAAAGTCTCAGGGGACTCACATGGTGGTGGACTGCAGCTCGCGGAGGGTGGGAGTGGCTACTCAAATTTATCAAATCTTATCGATCTTCTTCAGGGCAACACTGCCACTGTGACATCCGACGCAGCAGGCTTTTTTGCGGGCGTTGTTCTAGAGCCGGCCCTTGCGACCTTGCGGCGGGCGGCCATAGTGCTGGCAGGAAGACTACCAACGACCGACGAAGTGGAAGCAGTAAAATTATCAGGCGAAGCAGAGTTAAGAAGCACGCTGAGGGGCCTTATGCAAGGGGATGGCTTCAGAGAATTTATGGTGCGCGGCGTGGAAGATAAGTTCCAGCTGCTCACAACCTCCCCTAATTTCGATTCCCCACAATTTCCAGCATCGAGTGCTGAAACGTGGCGTATATCGCGTGCTTTCGGTCGAAATAGTCGAGAAGGATACCGTTATATACACGCACAAACTTTCGGAAGTAAGAGAGCGCTGGGAGAGCTAGCGTACTATATTGCAAAAAATGACAGGTCATATAAAGAGTTCGTGACAGCAGATTATATGATGATGAATCCTGCAATGTCAGAAGTATATGGAGGATCTATCGTATTTGATAACCCATTAGATCAGACAGAGTTTAGGCCAGGAAAAGTCGGGGGCTACTATAGGTCTGACCAAGTAGAGGTCGGCGAATGCAACGTTGCTCGGCACGAGGGTTGTGAAATATTAGGAGTTGGAACACCGTTAAACGTGCCTCTTAGCGGGGCTTTAACTGATAAACAGTTTTTAGACCGATTTCCTACCACCCCAACAAATCGTAATAGAGCGCGAGCTAAGCATGCATTGATCCACTTCTTAGGGATTGATATCGAGAGTTCTGCTGAGAGACCAACTGACAAAGAGTCACTAAAAGACACGAACAACCCGACGATGTACAACCCCGACTGCACCGTATGCCATGAATTATTGGATCCTGTGGCAGCCGCTTTTCAGAACTGGGATGCGGGGGGGCTTTACTTGAAGGATGGAGAGAATGCGCTCCCGCGCGACTATATCAATGGAGACCTTTACCGAGAGGGTGACACCTGGTATTCGGACATGCGTAAACCCGCGCTGTTCAATGATGCGATCGCGGACAATACAGCCACATTGCAAAAACTAGGCAAACTGATAGCGGAGCATTCGAACTTTGCTTCTGGGGCGGTCAGGTTTTGGTGGGAACCAATTTTTAAAACTAAATTATTGAGCGCCCCGATAGATAAAAATGATAAAGACTATCAGGAAAGACTGATCGCTTATAATGCGCAAGAGGAAAGTATAGAAACTTTTGCGTCAAAATTCTCCGTTGATTTTGATATCAAAAATCTGTTTGTAGATATGATCGATAGCGCCTGGTTTTCGATAGATAAAACGACGTCTCTGGCTTTTTTGGACGCCTACAGCATGGCTCGTCTTGGTAGTGAGAAGTTACTGACTCCAGAGGAGCTCTCACAAAAGACATTTAGCCTTTCGGGAGTCCGCTGGAATCCGAGAACATATGTTGATTCTCCCTATCTAAATAAGGGCACACTCGACACCAGACTTGGCTATAACCATCTCTATGGCGGGAATTCTGGAACAAAAAGTGGTGTGAGAGCAAGGGAATTTTCACCGGTAATGCTTACAACAGCCATTGCCCATGCAGCGGCAGTCGCTTGCCCAATAGTAATTAACGAGTTTTCGATAAACAGATCACTTCGCAGGTTATTCGAAGATATTGAATTTTTGGTTACGCCCAGAACTCATTCGGTAGAAACCATAGCGATTACATCTACTGGTAATGGCTTGTATCAGGATTTTTCTACAACTCTCGATGTCAAGCCGGGAACTTTTAAAATTGGAGTCAATCGCCTCGATCACATTAATGAAGGTGGATTCTCAGCCAAATACTTGCATATTAAAAATCACAGCACAGGTGAAGTTACGGAATATGTGGCGGCCTCTGATGATTCCTGGACGGGTTCTAAGGGTTGTTATGCAAACGATGGGCTCTATTATTTCGGTGGTCTTTGTACTTTTGAGTTCCCTTACATTATTCGAACGCCTGGTAAAATCACAGTAACGATAAACGCAAAAGTAGGTTCTCAAAATATTTCGGAGTTCCCGGGGAGGATTGCGATTTCTATTTTAGACACAGAACCAAGCGATCAGTCTACTAGGCCGGGAGCTGTCAAGATTAAGGAACAGATACGTGTCTTATTTAGTCGTCTTCATGGGAAGGAGTATTCGATTTCTTCAGAGCAAGTTGAAGAACACTATAGCCTTTTCCTCGCTGTAATTGATGGGAATAGAGAGAATGGTAGATATAGGCCAGGTGGACGTTGCAGTCTAGGTGTAGGCGAACCGTTTCTAGATCATTTAAGTAATCAAGACGGCTTATATCAAATAAATGAAACACATTTTAACAAAGGGTTAGACTGGGAATCGGAAAGAATGAGGTCTCTAGAAAACCTTGCACGCAGTGATCCTTTTTATACAAAATATGCATGGTCAGCGGTGGTTTTCTCAATGATGAGTGACTACGATTATTTGGTAGAGTAGGTAACGTATGAAAAGAAGAACGCTTATTAAATCCGCCCTAACTTTGCCTTTTGGCGTG
Organism: Gammaproteobacteria bacterium; assembly: GCA_963854365.1. Taxonomy (GTDB): domain Bacteria; phylum Pseudomonadota; class Gammaproteobacteria; order Pseudomonadales; family Pseudohongiellaceae; genus UBA9145. The sequence continues at coordinate 1,106 of CAWKZI010000230.1, read as the reverse complement.
CCAGGTTTATTTCAACCTAATATTCACGCGGCTACAAACGACAAACTTTTGCTATTTATTAATATGAGCGGCGGATGGGATGTTTCAAGCTTTTGTGATCCAAAGCTTAATATATTGGGCGAGCCAATTATTAATACATGGGCGAAAACCAAAGATATATTGAGAGAAGGCAACATTGACTTTGCAGACTTTGGAAATAACGCTTCGTTTTTCGCTAAATATGCCCAAGATATACTGATTATCAACGGTGTCGACGCACAATCTAATTCACACGGAGCTGGTGCAAGGTTTAATTTTACAGGGAAAATTGGTGCGGGGTATCCTTCTGTGACATCTCTATATGCTGCTATCAAGGGGGGGGGCATAGCTTTGCCTCACTTGAAGATGGGTACAGGTCGCCCTTATATGGCTCCAGAGATGAAAGAACCGATTCGTATCTCTAGCGTGGATATGTTCAGGCAAGCGATTCGAGCAAACAAAAACGGTAACAACAACGCCCAATCTTTCAGTGACAATGATTATCGAAGCGTCCTCAAGCTAAAAAAATCAGCGATAGAGCGTATTGTGAGTACAAGAAGCTCTACACCAGGTAATGAAAGATTGAGAGAAAGCTATGCAAGGTCATTAGCTGGCTTAGATTCCCTAGAACAGTTCTATGCTGCCACCCTCCCATATCCGCTTGCTACTTCTGGGTTCAAGCAGCAAATAGAAACTACGCTGATTGCGTTCGCTTCAGGCCTGACTTTGACTGCAGACATAGGTGCGCAGCAACTAGGTTCGGGCGGGTCTTTTGATTTTGACACCCACTCGAATCATGATGCTAGTCAGGAGCCTATACTAATTGATTCTTTGAACGGAATCGATTACCTGTGGAGCGTGGCGGAGCAGATAGGTTTGGCTAACAACCTTATAGTGGTAGTTGGCTCTGACTTTGGAAGGACACCCTATTACAACGCAGACTTAGGTAAGGATCATTGGTCAGTGGGAAGTTTCATGGTAATGGAAAGAAACGCGCCCTATACAAATAAAGTTGTTGGCGCTACAGACGCTCTACAAAATGCAAAAAAAATTAGCACGTCGACTCTGATGGAAGACGAGAAGGATGG
>CAWKZI010000229.1:0-4736 GCA_963854365.1 Gammaproteobacteria bacterium | reverse complement strand
TTCTATCCTGGAATGTCTATCGCGGTGAAGGCAAAGTGACTTTTGATCCGCCACAGCCTAAGCCTTGGGAAGATACACGCACCAGTGCTAATTCACCATGGGGTGCTTTGTGGCTCCCGCCTGCTGTTCCCGAAGATGGCATGTATGACGTTAGCGTTACATTTGATGAGCCTGGGACTTACACTTTGTGGGGGCGAGCCGATGACGGCGGCCTTTATCATGATGATTACATTACAGTTAATGTAACCGAGTAGTCTTTAGATTCGTGAGACTTCGTAGCAAAACGAATTGCGGGAAAATTCACAGAGTGAATCTAAAAAAGAGCGGCTCGATCGCTCTTTTTTTGTATCATTTATTTGGCCTCAATGGGTTGAGGCTGTTTGGGCGGGTTCTTTCTTTCTTTCGCTTTAATCTCTTCACATATTACGTCGATATTGGCCGCCTACTTCAAAGAACGCATCGGTAATCTGTCCGAGAGAACAAACTCGAACTGCGTTCATTAACTCAGCGAAGACGTTTTCATTAGCAACTGCTACATCTCTTAAATTTTGCAGGGCCGCCTGAGCTTCGTCAGTATTATTCTCTTGGAATTCACTCAGGCGTTTAATCTGGCTTTGTTTTTCTTCCTCAGTAGATCGCGCTAATTTTATATCAAATTCAGCGTCTGGCTCTGGATTCAGAAAAGTATTGACTCCCACCAGTGGCAAGCTACCGTCGTGCTTACGATGTTCATAGTACATCGACTCGTCTTGAATTTTCCCGCGCTGATAACCAGTTTCCATTGCTCCAAGTACGCCGCCACGTTCTGATATGCTTTCAAATTCTTTTAAGACCGCCTCTTCAACAAGGTCAGTAAGCTCATCAATGACGAAAGAGCCTTGGTTGGAATTTTCATTAACTGCTAAACCCCATTCCTTGTTTATGATTAACTGTATAGCCATTGCCCGCCTAACTGATTCTTCAGTTGGTGTTGTAACCGCCTCATCATAGGCATTGGTATGCAAGCTATTGCAGTTATCGTAAACCGCGATGAGAGCCTGCAAAGTAGTACGGATATCATTAAATGACATTTCCTGCGCATGTAGTGAGCGTCCTGAAGTTTGAATATGGTATTTCAGTTTCTGGCTGCGCTCATTAGCTCCGTAGCGGAAACGCATAGCAGTAGCCCAGATTCTGCGGGCAACACGGCCCATCACTGTGTACTCTGGATCCATGCCATTGGAGAAAAAGAAGGAAAGGTTATGGGCAAATTGATCCACCTGCATACCCCGCGCTAAATACGCTTCCACAAAGGTGAATCCGTTGGAAAGAGTAAAAGCCAATTGAGAGATTGGGTTCGCTCCTGCTTCGGCTATGTGATAACCCGAAATCGAGACTGAATAAAAATTTCTCACCTGGTTATGAGTAAAATATTCTTGAATATCTCCCATCAGCTTGAGACTGAATTCAGTTGAGAAGATGCAGGTATTCTGGCCCTGATCTTCCTTTAATATATCTGCTTGAACTGTTCCTCTCACATTCTTGAGGGTATACGCTTTAATAGAATCGTTTTCTTCTGCCGAAGGAGCTCTAGAATTTTCTTGTTCGAACTTTAATAACTGCTGATCCATAGCGGCATTTAAATACATGGCGAGAATAGTTGGAGCAGGGCCATTGATCGTCATGGAAACTGACGTCGATGGATCACACAGGTCGAAGCCATCGTAAAGAGCTTTCATGTCGTCAAGGGTAGCGATAGAAACGCCGGAGTTGCCCACCTTGCCGTATATGTCAGGCTGCAGAGCAGGATCAAAACCATAAAGAGTAACGGAATCAAACGCAGTTGAGAGTCGTTTTGCTTCTGAATGTTCCGAGAGTTGTTTGAAACGGTGATTAGTGCGGAAGGCATCTCCTTCACCGGCAAACATCCGCGTTGGGTCTTCGGATTCCCGTTTGAACTGAAACACACCGGCAGTAAATGGAAATCGGCCTGGAATATTTTCCAGCAGCAACCATTTTAATAACTCTCCATGATCTTCATAACGTGGCAAAGCGACTCGAGGCACTTTTGTTCCGGACAAAGATGTCCGATTGAGCTCTGTTCTTATTTCGCGACCCCTTACTTTAACCACATACTCGTCTAGAGAATAATCCTGTTGGAGTTGAGGCCAGCTCTCGAGTAATTTGATTGCCTGGCTATCTAAGGCCTGATGTTTTTGTTCAATTAACTTATTTAGGTTGTCGCTCGCCTGACCTTCTGCATCTAACATTGCCTTACTCGCTTTGAGTTGTTGCAATTCACGAGCAAAATTTGCCTGACTTCTTACTTCTGCATGATAGTGACGGACCGCCTCGGCAATTTCGGCAAGATAGCGCTGCTGCTGAGCAGGAATAATAAGGGTGCGCTGACTGGATACCTTATTGCTCACTGGCTTTATCCTTGGCACAAAACTCACTAGTCCATGTTTGCGCAGCTCTTGAACCAGTGATTGATAGAGAGCGGTAATCCCATCGTCATTGAATCTCGACGCAATGGTGCCGAAAACCGGCATGTCTTCAGGAGGTGAGGAGAATGCTTCACGATTTCTTTGGACTTGCTTAGATACATCACGGAGTGCATCTTCGCTGCCCTTGCGGTCGAATTTATTTATAGCAAAAACATCGGCGAAATCGAGCATATCGATTTTTTCTAATTGGCTTGCCGCACCGAACTCTGGAGTCATCACATACAAAGAGGTATCAACATAGGGAACAATTCCAGCATCGCCTTGGCCAATACCTGGTGTTTCGACGATGATTAAATCAAATCCTGATATTTTTATTGCCAATAGTATTTCATTAAGTTTCTCCGGAATTTCCACGGTAGCACCACGTGTGGCAATGGAGCGCATGAATATATTGGGGTGACCTATAGCATTCATACGAATACGGTCACCTAATAAGGCGCCACCTGTCTTTTTTCTGGTTGGGTCTATTGCTAATACGGCAATGTTAAGATTATCACCGCTGTCTTGGCGAAAGCGCCGAATAATTTCATCAGTAGAAGAGGATTTTCCGGCCCCACCGGTTCCTGTAATACCTAGCACAGGCGTCATGCGGTTATTATTAACCAAGGTGTCCAGTCGCTGTAGCTCCCCTTCGGAATACTCCCCATTTTCAATCGCAGTTATTACGCGCGTAAGAACGATTCTGTCAGACCCCTTAAGGTCATTTAACGCGGGAGCTCTTGGTCGATTATTGCCGGAATTGCAGCGTTCTAGCATGTCATCGATCATGCCCTGTAAGCCGATGGTTTGCCCATCGTTGGGGGAATAAATCCGCGTCACTCCGTAGGCATGGAGCTCATCAATCTCTGCGGGAATGATGACTCCGCCACCACCGCCAAACACCTTTATGTGACCAGCGCCCAATTCTGCGAGCCGGTCGATCAGGTATTGGAAATACTCAATATGACCGCCTTGGTACGAGCTGATGGCTATCGCATCAACATCTTCTTGAATCGCTGCCTCAACAATATCTTGCACGGAACGGTTATGGGCGAGGTGGATAACTTCAGCACCACTCGATTGCAGAATGCGCCGCATAATATTAATTGCTGCATCATGGCCATCAAATAGGCTGGCAGCAGTGACAAAGCGCAGCCAAGTTCGTGGCTGAGGTTCTTCAGCGGAAGGTTTATGGGACAGGTCTGTAGAGCTAGGTAAAATAACAACACTCATCTTAATTTTTAGTTCTCTATAGGGCCAAGAGTATGCGTAGAGAGTATAAAAGAAGGCACGAGATTAGCAACACAGACCGTTCTCTAATTGTTAGGGTTGAGGCAGAGCATCTATGTTTGCTTATCTAGCGGTAATTCTCCGAATGGCTCTTATACTCCTTAACTCACCTCTTAATTTGGAGGATTTACTTCCCAGTATCTGACTTTGACATTTTTAGATAACAAATCTATATCCCATATGACAAAGTTTATTGCTCCGTTATTTACAGCGTCAGTAAAGAAGAGCTGGATTTTTGACTTTTCTCTCCTAAAAGTTCCTCTATGAGGCGTGGTCATTAGAGTCCCGTCAGTTAAAAATGTTCTTACCTCCCCACTCATTACACCTCTTGTTCTATCTCCATCAACAGATTTCATAACATGGGAGGCAAATACTGATCCATAGCCTTCTACTTCCCCTTCGAAGTCAAAAGATACGGAATCATCTTCTATTGTCATTCTAGTGATACTCATTTCACCCGTGCCATTTGGATTTGTGAAGTCCATATAATTCTCCTGTTAAGATCATTTCAGTTTATTGGTACCACCTAGGCTTTTTATAGTTTGGCGGTTTTCTTTTTTATAACGTGTCTATTCCTTATATTCAAATGCGAATTAAGCATATTTTAATTCTACGTCTTTTTAAATTGACCTTTAAGCATAAGAATAGCAATTTAATCCTACCAATAATAAAATTTAATTAAGAAACTAAATATGATTCTCTCTAAATATTAGTAGCAGTGTAAACAAACACCAAGTACGCTAAGCCAGTCGTTTTAGAGTGTTTTTAGTTATAGTTGTTAAATAAGCTACCCTTGATAGTGGAGTATCGAATGCGCTTATCGTCAGTGTTATTTATTTTCATGGTTCTCCCAATTATTCTTACAAGATGCGGGGAAGCAACGGATACAGTCTCGCTTGCTGATTCGTATATGGCTGATCCTGAAGCGGTTAAGCGAGGTAGGTTGCTATTCGTAGGCACGTGCGCTGGCTATTGTCATAA
>CAWKZI010000228.1:0-4769 GCA_963854365.1 Gammaproteobacteria bacterium | reverse complement strand
GTATGTTGGCTCAATGCAGGGTCATAGATTATGGACCGAGGACAGAGATCAATTCCTCGATAACCTTCCTTCGCCGAAGTTGCAGTATTTAGGACTCCACCATTATTGCTGAATTCCGCTCCAGATAAGGTTGTAGGAATCGCGATCTGCCGAATCTTCGAACCGCCTTTGAACAAACTTAAATCACCGGCTTTAGATCCACGACTGCCATCGGCTGCTTGCGCATATTGAACTAATTCTTCAGCGGTGCTGACGTCTTGGTCCAATGCCAATTGAATAACTTTACTCGCATCGATTATAGAGCCACCCCCAAGCGACACCAGAACGTCAGCATTAGCTGCTCGTGCCAATTGCAGCCCTGCTAAGATATCTTCCCGGGGAGTATGAGATCGTACTTCCTTAAAGAGCCCAACAATACGATCACCCAGAACTGCGCGGATCTCACTAAAATTATCCGTTGCTTTGCTCAAGCTGGCTGAGGCAACTAAGAAAACCCGTTCGCATTCTAAGAGGTTTATCTGCCTTTCCATTTCTCCAGCGGCGTCCGCTCCGCAAACCACTGTTTCCAGGGCCGAGTATTCAAAGTCTACTCTTTGTAAAATCTCTTCTAATGCCAATGGCTGCCTCACTGAGACTATCGCGGTTATAACCTGTTGCACTTTTTATATGAGCGTTATTCTCACACAAGCATCTGGTCAGTAGAACCGGTTTGATAATGTTGTGTGCACATATATGGGAATAGCTGGAATACAAAAGCACACTGTTGTCTAAGGCACTGTTCTATACTGAAGTAGCATATATACACTACTATAGATGTTATGCTCCTAAATTAGACTAACAAAGCTCACTAATAGTTTAGTCAACCGAGAAGAATTTCGCAGTACTGAAAATTTGTTACTTTTATTTTACAAGTAACAAATTCTATTCTAGTAGCGAATCACTTAGGAAGAAGTATTGCTACAATCAATTGTGAAAAAAAAGAATTGTAACTAAAAAGCACAGTTAAGAGACATTAGCGGTCAAGAGAGGATTGGAAATGGCACGTTTTATAGTTAATGGAGTAGAGCACGATCTGGATATTGAGCCAGAAATGCCTCTCCTTTGGGCTCTCCGCGATGAGCTAGGTATGACAGGAACTAAATTTGGTTGTGGAATTGCGTCCTGCGGCGCCTGTACCGTCCATGTTAATGGCTCGGCAATTCGCAGCTGCGTTACCGCTGTCAGCACAGTTGAAGGTCAGGAAATTACTACTATCGAAGGCCTAGCAAATGTCGCTGTAGGAGTTAATCCTTTAGCCCCCGACCCGTCAGCAATACAGCAAGCGTGGATTGATCACCAAGTCCCGCAATGCGGATATTGCCAATCCGGAATGATCATGGCGGTCTCCTCGTTGCTCGCTAGCAACCCCAATCCCACAGATGCAGAAATAGATAGCAATATTACTAATGTCTGTCGTTGTGGCTCCTACCCGAGAGTACGAAGCGCAATTCGTTCACTGGCTAACGTCTAAGGAGAGCGGTAATGAAAATAAGCAGAAGGAAATTCTTACTAAGTACTGCGGTAGTTGGCGGCGGTGTATTGATAGCTTACTCAGCCACCAGACCCAGTCGACATAAATTAGCTAATGCAGACTTAGCTGAAGGCGAAGAACGCTATATCACCTCCTACTTAAAAGTTATGCCCAACAATGAAGTCACCATATATGTCCCTCATACAGAGATGGGGCAGGGTGTACATACGTCGCTAGCCATGATGGCTGCCGACGAAATGGACGCAGCATGGGAACTGGTCAAAATTGAACAGGCCCCAGCGATCGACCTTTTTGCCAATGGCGACATCGTAACCGGTTTTGCTGGCGAGTTTGGCGTTCCTTCCTTTTTAATGGGATTAATTGGTGCGAGCTCTAAGGCTATTGCTGAAATTGGCAATCTACAAACTACTGGCGGCAGCGCTTCGGTTCGCTTTACTGGCGAAACTGGCATGCGCGTCGCTGGCGCAGCCGCACGAGAGATGCTGATTGAATGTGCTGCTAATCACTGGCGCGTCGCCACCGAGGAATGCACCACTTCATTGAGCTACGTGCAACACAATGCCAGTGGGCGCTCCCTGAGTTATGGCGAATTGGCTGCCGATGCTGCCCTCCTGGAACCACCGGAAGCGCCAATACTTAAAGATAGATCCCAATTCAACATCATGGGTAAGTCAATGTCCCGCGTGGATATCCCCGCTAAGGTTAACGGCACTGCCATCTATGGTATCGACGCCCATAGTAATGAAATGCTCTATGCAGCTCTCCGACTCGCTCCGGTATTTGGTGCAAAGCTTGTTTCTGTTGATGCTAGCGAAGCAATGAGCCGCCGAGGCGTAAAGAGAGTTATTGAACTGGAAGATTCTGTGGCTGTTGTTGCCGATAGTTATTGGCGAGCAAAAGAGGCGCTGAATCTGGTTAAGAGCAAATTCGAAACAACAGAAAACGATTCTGTCTCAAGCGCTGAAATATTCGCTCGCTTTGATGAGGTTCTCGCAAGCGAAAATGGCAGTAAAGATTTTGAACAAGGAGATACTGATGCGGCGATGGAGTCTGCTGCTGATGTCATCGAAGGAAATTATCGGGTTCCTTATCTTGCACACGCTGCGATGGAACCTATGAATTGCACTGTCCATTTCCATGACGACATGGCAGATGTATGGACCAGCACCCAAGATCCTCTGAGCATTCGTGGCCGAGTCGCGTCCATTGGAGGCCTTGCAGAAGAGAAAGTGAACTACCACATTTCTTATCTCGGTGGAGGTTTTGGCCGTCGCTTGCCATTCAATTGGAATGTTATCGATCATGCGACCCTAATCGCAAAAGAATTCGATGTCCCGGTGAAAACTTTATTAAGTCGCGAAGATGATATGCAACAGGATTATTATCGCCCCGCTGTGAGTAGCAATTTTAGGGCTGCATTCGATGCTAATGGCAATCTTCTGGCGTGGCATAATCGTTTTACAGGCCCTATTCAAACGCCTGGTGCCGCTCGCATCCCTTACGCAATTGAGAACCAATCTATTCGAGTAGTCAACGGCGACACTCACGTGCCTATTGCGGCGTGGCGAAGTGTTGACCACTCTCAGCAAACATTCTTTACTGAATCATTTGTTGATGAGGCTGCTCACCGAGCAGGCAAAAACCCTTATCAGTTCCGTTTAGACTTGTTGCAGCAACACCCTCGTCATCGCAAGGTTTTAGAAGTTGCAGCCAAAGCCGCTGGCTATGGTCGCAACTTACCAGCTGGGAGAGCTTTAGGAATTGCGGTTCAGGAAAGTTTTGGCAGCTTTGCTGCCGAAGTTGCAGAAGTTTCAATAGACGCTAACGACCAACCAGTTATTCACAAAATTACCTGTGCTATCGATTGTGGTTGGGCGGTGAATCCAGATGCAGCAAAGGCGCAAGTTGAGAGCGGTATCATTTATGGACTTACCGCAGCACTCTATGGCGAGATCACTATCAAAGATGGCCGAGTTGCTCAGAATAATTTTCCTGATTATGAAATGGTGCGCATGGCCACCACCCCAGAGATCGATGTACATATTGTTGAGTCTGGGGAAGCTTTAGGAGGTCTAGGCGAACCCTCTACACCACCGATCGCGGCTGCAGTTGCTAATGGCCTATTTATTCTTACAGGGCAGCGAGTTCGAGAACTCCCTCTTAAGAATCACAACTTTTCAAGGTCAATTCCGGTCGCTGGCATTTAATGATGACTAGTTCTGCACTCAGCGAATAATGCAGGGTAGAAAAACCAAAAAAGATAATAAGAGTGAATGATAGTTAAAACTAAAAGGGATCGACTTCGATCTCTTTTTTATCTGCGTAATGTTAATAGATTTTTGATTATAAATAGATTACTAATGGCTTCTCCATTCTTTACACAGTTCATTCAAAGACTTAACAGCAAGATGCTGGCAATGACATTGACGTTCTCATTGGTGGCTTGTCAGGCTGGCTACCAGTCTCCGAATGCGTTTTTGTCAATCCACCTTGCTACTTCCTGCAAGACCACACTTCTCGCTTTTCATGAGCAAATGCAACAGGAAGGAGTTCTCGATCAAAGTACTCCGGCCCTACCCGCTTTTCCACTCCTGCATGTCAATCGGTTTTTGGAAAGTCTTACTCAAACCATTAACTCCGAAGCTGAAGCGAATGAATGGTACGCAATGACCGCAGAATTGGGCTCATACGTGCGTGCAGTACAAAACGAGAACTTGGCTCAACCTTGGGATGATCAGGCCCTGGCGCAATTAAATGAATGTGCTGATTCGTTTATAAAAGACCCTGAATACCAAGATCTAAGAATGGAGATCGTTTCTACCACCGCGATCACTCCAGTGATTGGAGACCATTACAATCAACTACAGAAATGGATCGGCTTTTTCCCGTTGCTACGGCCATTCCTTCTACAAAGAATTTATAATCTCCATGAAGATGAGCAACGTTGGTTCTCTGATACTGAAAACTTCCCTCTGTCTACCAGCTATGCACCAGCACAAAACCTTCCGCTGGCTTCGGCCATTGAAATCAAACAATGGCTAGGCAAAGCCTATACCAAAAGTACCTTAGGCATCCCTTATCTAGATGCGAAAGCGCTTGATGCACTCTTTGCCTTGCATGCTCCTAAACTTATCATTGAACACAGAGATAATAATGACTTGATCGGAAGCCCTGAATGGCAGGGAAAAAATATTGTTATTAACAATAAACTTCCAAGCACTTATATCTTGCCTTCATT
>CAWKZI010000227.1:0-4792 GCA_963854365.1 Gammaproteobacteria bacterium | reverse complement strand
TGCTTCTGTAATCAACAATATATATTCGTATAGATAACAGTGCTTTAAGCTAAGTATTCAACTCCCCCCGCCTCCACCAACTAAATTAGATCGTATCCTTATATATCAATATCTTATGAATTAATAAGCCCTCTAGTACGATTGATATTTCTAGGGCTAATGATTTTGTGAACGCTTAGCGTATTCAAAATGGTGTATGTTAATTTCGGCAATAGGCCAAAAATATTTACCCCTTGTAATCAGAGTTTTGTATTTTAATTAAATCTGCTAAAACTTCAATTCATCAATTTCGTATGACAACCAACTCTCAATAGCATAAGGCGAAGCCCCCTTCTCTAAAGTGATAGTATGAAAAGTAAATATCTGTCCCGCAACATCCAGATTTGCTACTCGCACTTCAGGAAAACTATATAATTGATAATAAGAAGGCCCGCCATTTGAACTTGTGGGAGTATAATTCGATGCATTAATGTCATTTAGATTTAAGAGCTCATCCAATAACCAGTACTTACCAGATAGATTATCTTCCACCACGAGATAAGTATCAGTCTCAACATTAGCACCATGACGATAGCCAATTTTAAGAATTATGTCGTCATCATCGTATTCAAGATTTATTTCAAAATCGACTTTTGCTCTGGCAGCTAACGAATCAAACTTTTGGGGAACTGTCAGCTCGCTATATTCTCGCTCCACCACCATCTGGGTAGGTGGTTCAATTGCTTCAGTAAATGCAATCAAATCCGTAAGTTGTTGTGAAGTGAGGGATTCCTGCACACCATGGACAGAATTCAAAGGTGCTGAGGTTAAAACCTCGGGCAATGTTCTAGCGCTACCATCATGTAAGTAAGGGGATGATATTGAAAGCCTCATGAGACTGGGGGTATTCAGCGATTTAGACGATGAATTAACCTGAGGCATCATATGATTTTTATTGTCCATATAAAATGGCGGCTTATGACAATCTGAGCAGCCCACGTTTTTATCGAAAAAAAGTTCTCTACCACGAGAAATAGATTCGATTTCATTTTTATCGTTGCTTTTTTGATAATCGGTTGAAAACTTTAAAGAACCTAGGTAGGTGGTGATATCGTCTAAATCAGAGGACCTACCGGCATTTTTTTCTGCAGTGTCGCATGAGGGCAAACAATTTGACGACCCAAAGACTAAACCAGTTCCACCTTGAAGCTTTCTGATTGTATCTTCTACATCCTGAATTTCATCCAAATTACCAGACCAATGAAAAGGACCTGTATCAGTGGCGCCGATTAGCGAGGGCGTATTTCTCAGACCGCCTGGAAAGAACCAGTTTACATTATCTGCCTCGCCTCCAAAGTGACAGGTTGCGCAGGCTATCCATTGGTCCTTAGACATTCTCGTGTCATCAGAACTATGAAATAGTTTCTGCCCATTTAGAACCGCACTACTGGCGGAAATCACCGTGGATTCAATTACCGAGCTGACTATAAAGGCTTCAGTATCTACAACAGAGATAGTTCCATCTAAAGAATTATGAATATATATCTCCCTGCCACTTTCACTAATATCAATTCCGCTCGGAAAGCTGCCAACCTCCACATGTGCTAAGGATTTTTTTGATTTTAGGTCAATGATGGTTAAATCATTGCTCGCCGCGTTTGCCACATACAAGATAGAGTTTTGAAGAGCAGCTTCTAATGGCAGACCAACTGGCTTATCGATAATGTCGAGCGCTATTCGCTCCCCTCTTAAATGGCTTAATTTATTTAAATCTATGATTGAAACAAAGGGAAATACTGTATTATCGAAAATCAGATTCTTGTTATCAGAGTTGCGCATCGTATTTGGGACATAAGCGACTGCCTCGCCTTCATCGATAACAAAAGCCTGCGTCAGGCCTGCTCTTGAACCAAGAGATATTATTTTTATTACACTAAGTTCAGCAGTGTCTATGACCGAGATTTCCCCTGAAGAAAAATGGGTCACGAACAAAGTATTCTTGTTCTTCGACAGCGACATACCTCTTGGTGCACTACTCACTGGTATAGAAGCAATTAGAGTAAAATTATTTAGATCAAAAACTTGAACCAAATTACTTTTTTGATTTGTTATATAAGCGACCGAATCATCAAAAACCACTCCAAATGGACTTTGAGCAGTTTCGATTTGACCTTCAACAGATTTATCTGAAACCGAAATTATCGTCAGCGTATTTTCCGCTTGATTTGCTACCCATAACCTATCAAGTGCACTGTCGTAGGCCAAGGTTTGAGGTGACTTCCCAACATCGATTTCAATTTTCCCACTGCCTTGGTCGTTCAAATCTACAAAAGAGATGGTATGCGAATGTGAATTTGCGACGACTATAGTCGAATCATCAAGCAAAAGAATGGAGGATGTGCGGTCGGCTGCCAGCACAGTATTTGTCAAAACGAAGTAAGCAGCTAACTGAAATATCTTAACTAACATTCCGATTAGTAATTATTAGCAAAGCTAAAAGTAATTTCATCGAATCCCAACCAATAGGATTGATCGTAAATACTTTTACCCACAGCTGTAGTTACGATCACCATGCGACAATCACCGGAGGCAACACTATCGTCTAATGGAACATCAATGATTGGCAAAGATTCTAGCTCCTCTAAGGCTAAAAATTCGGCGAAGGGAATAATTTGGTTAATACCACTGATCACCAAAGCCTTATTAAATGTTATGAAATCTCCATTTGGCAGGACTATTGCAACATAAATATCTCCATACCACTAGACTACAACTCCCCTACAGCTTCCAATAGTTCCTCACTGTTTGTATTACTTAGTTGCAGACTCTGCTGAGCCCGCCATATTGGGTTTTCTATATCATCTCGCGAAGGTCTGCCTGGTCGAATAATATAGATGTAATACTGACCTGTTGAATACTCAATTACCAAAATCGGACTCCGACAAGGCTTCTAAAACGGAGGACGTATCGGACCGTGAACGTCTAACAAATAACAGTCGAGTTATTCTCTAAGTAGTCTAGAAACCCCCTAGGGACCCTCTGAATAACTGTAGGTCGTAGCTTACAATTTTCATATATCTGCAACGATCTATTCATTGCATAAGTATATGTACCTTGGTCAATTAATCCCGCGTTGTATTGATTAAAAGAATTCAAAAGGCTAATGATCCGAACTCTTACGATGGCAATCAAGGTCGCCCGTTCTTCATCGTTTGACTAATCTATATTTGGTTCAATGCCACCCTCCATTAGAAGTAAGGCGGTCACGCTACCGTCGAGAGGCGCCGAGTAGAAAGCCATTAAGGCATCATTTCGGGCCTGTAGTTGGCTTGCCATCGCGATAGTCTGATTTTGCTGGATTTCTATTCCGACAAAAATTAATGACCCAATTATTCCCGTTATACCCAGAATGTTGGTTATGTTTGCTATTGACCATACTGTTAAGATTTTCCGAGCGTCCGACATGGTAGTGTCCCCTATATGTTTCCTTTACAAATTCGGTAAAGCCGAAATTTTTGCGATAGTAAATTGTTCACTAGTTTAATAGTCCATTGTTTCTCAATTTAATGAGAGTTTGTGCACATTTCTCCAACGAAAGTACCAAAGCTTCGTTTTTCCCACAGAAGCGGGTGCTGCCGCCTCGCCACTTAATGGTGTCGGGCAGGAACTTATGGGGCGCTAGTTTGCGGCACTAATGCAGTTTCATCGGAATCATCACCGCCTACTTGGATACGAATCTCTGCGCCTGCAATTACTATAACTAGTAGGACAATGATGATTCTGATAAGCCATGCAGTTTATTTTGTTATATTCATAAGTAATCGTACTCAGTAGTTCCTAAATTGAACTGGGCTTCTGCAAGCCCTTGGTCAGCCAAGAGCTTGGTCTCTTCAAAATATGTCTGAGCATTAGCCGTTGCAGACAAGAGGAGGAGGAAGGTGGCGGTTAGGAGCTGTTTTATATTCATACCCAGAAGATACTACAGATATAGGCTGGCAGGTATCGCTCGAGAGACACTAAGATAGGTGATTTTCAAGGTATAAGGCCGAATTCGCTGCATTTGGAAGCGATACGGTCACTGGTTAAGGATTAATCATTCGGCCTATGGTAGTACCCTCCTTCTTCCGAAATGCGCTGACGTTCATCTAAATTAAATTCTTCAATATACTCAGGACTATAGCTCAGAGGAGGTATTCCTCTTAATGCATGCAAACTACGTTCATTTCTGAATCCAATCTGTGGTAAATACTCAATAGCCGCATCTGTGTTAGAAGATTGATTGTCTGTTTGATATATATTGAACAGTAATAAAATGATTATCGCCATAATTGATTTAGGCAACTATCCTTTAGATCGCAATATAATACAAACTTATAATTGGTTTAAGTAACCATCTAAACGGTCCTGAGCCACCACCAGAAGTACCCATTACTATTACTTTATCAATACCCAATGCTTCAAGTAGTGCCTTAAAAACCTTGGCTTGCTGAAGAGGAGTTTTCCCAAGAAGAATAGATGTTCGTAGGTATTCAGGTCTTGATGGAGTCAATACTCTGAACTTATCAGTCGCCTCAGTCGTTTGATCGTACCCGCCAGGCGTTCCATGAATGAAGAGTAAATCTGGACCGTTGCTTCCCTTCAGGGTGTATTCAACAAAACCTAAACTCGTTTCCACTGTCTCAGAATTAGCTTTTAAGTTAATGGGAAAAGATACGACAATTGCAAGAAGGAGAAAGGTAAAGCTCTTCATTATTAAACTATACGCCTCAATAAATTGATGTAAACAAGCTGACAGCACCTCGCATATCCAAGG
>CAWKZI010000226.1:0-4820 GCA_963854365.1 Gammaproteobacteria bacterium | reverse complement strand
TATAAGGGGTGATCTCTACTTGAGGCAAGTAGAGCAAAAGATCTTCACTAACAAATGTTGATTGATGTTGCCAAAGTGCAAAAGGTTTAATCTTTTCCACATCAGCAATGGTGAACAATATACTTTCACCTTCTGGTGGCAGCAGATCGAGACTGTAAGCTGAAGTATCTCCGCTCACAACAAGTGATTCAATGGTAAGAATGCCGGTAGTGGCGTCATAAGAATTAACACCAGCAGTTGAGACGCTATTAATCCTAGGGTAGGTTAGCAACTGATCCGCAAGATGAAACTGCGGGTCAAAACGACACTGGCCTGAGTCTTCGTCAATCTCATTACAAGTAGATTGCAAAGACATCACTGTGGGTTGGTTCCCACCGCCAACCCAGCTTACTAATTCTAACCATGCAGCAAAACCTTCTCCATCAGTAAAAGAGCAATGACTCGGCTCTTCTTCAACTGCGATAGCAGTAGTTAGCTGATTCACTGGCAGCAAATTAATCAGAGTCTGCTGGTTAGCTGGCCGCACCAAGCCATCTTTAGAAGTATGAATAGAGACAACTTTTGTGTTGCCGATATCACCACTTGGTGTGTAGTTGTTTAAAAACTGTTGATTCGCCGAAGGAAGCGCAACTACACGTTGTACTATTTTATTGATTTGCTCATCTCCATAATCGATGCCCGCATTACCGAAAGGCTTGCTACCATTTAACTTTGTCGAATCATTTACCAAGCTTGGTATTTCAAATACAGCGTAGCCCAAATTTAATAGCAGAAAATCTTTATGGGTATTAGTGAGGTCGAGAATTTGATTTAGGCGTTGAAGCTGCTCTGGAGTCTGCAAGATCTTTCCTAACAATCCATCGATGTAGCTATCTGCAACTAACCCTGTGCACTTCTGCAACGATTCAAAGAATTGAATTTCACCCAGTATTGGAAGTGGCTGTTCGGTCCAGGAATTCGTTGGTAATTCGCCATTATTAACATCAGAGCAAACCGCCTCATAGATCATTCGTAAATCAAACGCCTCGATCCAATTCTCAGCTCCTGCTACTGCACCACACATGAGAAGAGCACCATCAACATTAGGGATTAATTTTGCCTCAAGGTCACGCACACTAACAATTCCACCCATAGACGCACCCTGGATAAAGATCTTTTCAGGCTCTTCTGCTAATTCTAAGAATTTATTATAGAGTTGCTGATTATCGATATGGGAATTAAAAACTGCCCATCCTGTCTGACTAAAACTTGAAGCAGCCATGGCATAACCCTGGCCCAAAACTAAATCTTCTAAGGGGCCAAGAGAAGGATTAGCTTCTGGTTCACTAGTGGTGTAACCCTGATAGCCATGATTCCAGATAACAAGATTGTCTGCAGCTACCCAACCGTCAGGTATGGCAATTAAATAATAGGCGCCACTAGCAGTTTGTCCTTGATACTCGGTCACTTGTGCATGCAAATCCCCGCTGACTAGTAATGCGAGAAAAAATGAGACCCTTATAATTCTGCTTCTATTCATACTTCTCTTTATAAACGGTTAACATGCTTTACCTACGCGCTTTTATATACCAATTTATAAAAAGGCTTGGCTCAGCGTCGGAACTCCACAACAGGGTTCAATCTGCCACAACTATGATCAAGAAAAAAAGATCGAAGATATTTCCTTCACTCTCTGTTATCGACTGTTATCAAAAGTCTTATACCGAACTTTTACCAATTAGTTTCCAAACTTCGATCAATTTCTGACTGAATACAAATCTTTGGGTTTGAAGTACACTATCTTGCCCCTGCTAAACTAGTCGCTGACAAAGGTTAGAGGTCAATTATTTGTTGGCCATTTGCGCGCAGTGCAGAGAGTGAGCAGTTGGATGGATTACACTGCTCAAAGTATTAAGAAATTGGAGAGAATTTATGGTACTCACTTATCGCAGTTTAATTAATTATGGACTTTTGTTTAGTTTCAGTAGCATCTTTTCCATGACACTCTTGGCCCAACAATCTGACTGGCCCATGTATCGCGGCAATATGGAGGGCACCGGGTATTCGCCTTTAAGCCAAATAAATGCCAGCAATGTAAATAATCTGTCTGTAGCCTGGAGCTACTCCTTGCTGAATGAAAATGCTGAAAACGGGCGTGGAGCAAACTCACAAGCAACGCCGATTGTTGTCGATGGCACTATGTACGTGCCAGGCGCAAACCGAATTGTAGCACTAGACCCTGTCACAGGAGTTGAAGTTTGGCGGCACACCTTAGAAGCAGGCGCACCATCTCGTCGAGGTGTTTCCTACTGGCCTGGCGACAATAATTCTGCAGCGAGAATCTTTTTTACCTCACGGCGTAGATTAGTTGCACTTGATGCGAGCAGCGGTGAAATTGATGCCTCATTTGGTAACGGGGGCGAGATCGATTTAATTACCCCTTACATCTCTGTACCGATAGTTTATGAAAATGTTATTGTCGTCGGAGCTAACACACCAGCTGGCGCCGCTGGCGGTATTGGCAATGCACGAGCGTTCGATGCACGCAGCGGTGAAAAACTTTGGGAATTTAGTTCGGTACCGCAACCTGGAGAGTTTGGTCACAATACCTGGGAGGGCGATAGCTGGGTCGGCAGACTAGGAGCCAATGCATGGCCTTTTTACTTCACAGTAGATACTGACCGCGATACACTTTTTATTCCTCTAGCCTCCCCTATTCCTTTTGGCTATGGCGGCGATCGAGCCGGTTCAAATCTTTTTTCCAATTCCGTAGTTGCAGTAAATATTAATAGCGGGGAATACCTCTGGCATTTTCAAACTATTCATCATGACCTATGGGATCACGATCCCCCCGCCCCACCGGCACTATTTGATATCGAACAAAACAGCATGACCATTCCGGCATTAGGTATAACCACCAAATCTGGTTATCTTTATATACTGAACCGTGTAACCGGTGAGTCCATCTATGGCGTTGAAGAAAGACCCATGCCACAAAGCAATGTGCCGGGAGAACAAACATTCGCTACTCAACCCATTCCAATTAAACCGCCACCAATGGCTAGAGTAAGTTACAACGCTGCAGACATCGTAACTGCGGTGGATACTTCTGCCGAGCATGCTGCAGCTTGCTCAGATCTGGTCGAGAATATTGGTGAGATTTATAATGCCGGCGCATTCACACCCTGGTCATATCGTCCGGGAGGGGCACCCGGCCCAACTACTTTATTATTTCCAGGATTAGTTGGTGGGCCCAATTGGGGTGGTGCAGCATTCGACCCAAACTCAAAACTAATTTTCGTGTACGCCACCAATGCTGGCACTTTCGGATGGATGGAAGAAGCAGAAGACGGTGCTGACCTCCCCTATGTAAGAAGAGGTCCACGGCCAGGAAATTTCGAAGTGAATCTCAACGGGCAAAGAATGCCCTGCCAAAAACCACCCTGGGGACAATTAACAGCTGTTGATTCAACCACCGGAGATATCGTTTGGCGCGAACCTATCGGAATTACTGAAAGCCTCCCCACAGGAAAACAAAACACTGGTCGGCCGGGCCGGGCTGCTGCTCTCGTAACAGGTAGCAATTTACTGTTTATCGCATCAACTGATGATAATCGATTGCGAGCATTAGAGTCGTCATCTGGTCGGCAGCTGTGGGTTACTAAATTAGAAAATCGTGGTAATGCCAACCCCATGACTTATATGGGTAGCGACGGTAATCAGTATCTAGTGATAGCTGCATCAAATTCACTAGTCACTTTCAAATTATCCGACTAAGTAATCCAGAATAAAACCGAGCCTCTGGGATAAACAGATCCTAGAGGCTCGTTTTTCTCTCTTATTAAGTCTTCTTTATTGACTAGCACCATCTATATTGAGAGTTCGATGGCTTATTTTCCAACCATCAGCAGTGCGCCTGAACTCATCCATATAGTAACCAGACCCTATCATCGAAGGCGGTCTGACATTTACGTCCATTAATACATAATAAGTCCGAGCCTTAGCACCGAACTCCGTAGCCGTAATCAAAAAGCTACTATTCAAATGGCGCCGCCCCACATCACCTGTTAAGCCCTGATAGCGCCTTTCCCTATCAGCTCGCAACGCAGCCATACCTACTATGTCACCACCATCACGAGTCATGATTGCGTCATCTGCAAACGCAGACAGAAACAAGTCAGCATCTCTAAAATCACTGCCCTGATTATAAAGTGAATACAAAGTCTTGATTTCTTCGTAGTCTGTCCCGGTTAACGGAATGATAGAACCATCCCCGCGCTCTTGGGCAGCCACTGTCAACATCCCAAAAATTCCCAACACCAAAATTCCCAACAATATAATTTTTCGCATGCCCGCCACTCCTCCATAAATACCAGCTTTTTCAATGTCCAAGAGAATACGAGCAAAGGCAAGCCAAGTCCAACAACACTAAGCTCGTTAACGCTCTAGCCCGTGCATATAGGTTTGAGGTGGGGTAAATTTAGTAAAATAATAAAATGAATTCGCAGAATCTGGTGGAGCTATAGGAGTATAGAAAAGAGTAGCGAGATAATTTAAGTGAGTAATCGGATGCGACAAGAAGCGCCAGCAGAAACAACCGCCCCAATGCTGGAATTTTTGAACGGCCTTTAGAAAAACAAAGATAACTTTATGCTTAAAAGAATTATTAATAAATCGATAGGAATTCTGCTTCCACTTATTGCTGCTGCTTTCTTATCGGCCTCTTTTATATCTGCTGCTCAGGAAGAATTACGCACACCTAAAGGCCGCCCGGATTTTCAGGGCAATTGGAATAATCTTCACCAGACTCCTCTGCAGCGCCCGCCTGCGCTTGGGGAAAA
>CAWKZI010000225.1:0-4833 GCA_963854365.1 Gammaproteobacteria bacterium | reverse complement strand
GGGGTTATATAGCGTTCTGCGTTTTTCAGTGTCTGGCGTCGAATATATGTTGCTGGCAATTCTGCGGCCGCCTGACTTTTACTAATTTCTATGAAGTATCCGTGAACACGGTTGTAGCCAACTTTTAGTGTATTAAGACCAGTGCGTTCTCGTTCCCGCACTTCTAGATCAACCAGATATTGCCCGGCATTGCTGCTCAGATTTCGCAGTTCATCTAATTCCTCATCATAGGACTTTGCGATTACGCCACCTTCTCTAATGACGACAGGCGGATTTTCTTCTAAGGCTTGAAGCAGTAGGGCATATTGTCTTGGAAATTCAGAGATTCTTACCGCGAGAGACTGCAGCTCTTGGCAACTAATTTTACTTAATTTTTGTTGCAGGTTTGGCAGCAAAGCTATGCCATCTCGTAATTTGGCAAGGTCTCTTGGTCGGGCGGAGCGCAGGCCGAGACGAGCAAGAATCCTTTCCAAATCGCCGATATTTTTGAGTAATTCGCCGAGTGCTTCATATTGGTAATTTTGAATCAAGGCGCTAACGATTTTCTGTCGCAATATTAATTTTTCAATGTTTCTGAGAGGGCGATTGATCCAGCGCGAAAGCAGGCGACTACCCATGGCTGTGGATGTTTTGTCAATGATTGAGAGCAATGTGTTGTTTCTATCACCGGCGAGGTTGATATCTAATTCCAAATTCCGTCGGCTAGCGGCATCTAAAATAACACTATCCTCCAACCTTTCAACTTGGATACCTTGAATGTGCGGTAGATCCGATTGCTGCGTTTCCCTCGCATATTGCAGGAGACAACCGGCGGCCGAAAGAGCTAGCTTCATTGTGTCGCAATCAAAGGCGGAAAGATCTCGAGTTTTGAAATGTTGGGTAAGTAGTTGATTAGCATTTTCCAAATCGAATTCCCAACTTGGTCGTTTGCGTTTTGCTGGATGGTTAAGTGAGCTATCTACCTCGAGTAATTGATCATGGAGTAGAATCTCAGCGGGTTTGATTCTCTCTACTTCCGCCAATAATCCTTCGAGATTATCCATCTCACTTAATACGAACCGTCCACTACTTAAACTGGTGTAAGCAATGCCATAGTTTGATTGTCCGTTGGTAGGGTTTGCTTCAAAACCGGAGATAGCCATTAAGCAATTGTCTCGGCGGTCATCTAGTAGGGCTTCATCGCTAACAGTCCCTGGTGTAATAACCTTGACTACTTGCCTCTCGACTGGCCCTTTAGAGGTGGAGGGGTCGCCGATTTGCTCGCACACAGCGACAGATATGCCAGCCTCAACCAGTTTAGCAAGATATCGGTCTGCAGCATGATAAGGAATGCCGCACATCGGAATTGGTTGATTGCCGGACTTGCCGCGGGCGGTTAATGTTATGTCCAAGATATGGGCAGCTGTTTTTGCGTCGTCGTAAAACAGCTCGTAAAAATCACCCATGCGATAGAAAACCAGGCTTTCCTGATGTTGAGCTTTGATGCGCAAAAACTGCTGCATCATGGGAGTGTGTAGTTGGGCTTCGACCAAAATTTTCTTACTTCTTTTAAGTTGCTAGAATTTTATTACCACTAATTATGTATCGCCAAGAAAGCCTTTTCACCGTTTAATTGCTTTCAAAGGTTTTGAGTCTCAAATTTGGACAGCACTGTTTAGTGAGAGTGAGCAATTGACTTTGAATTGACAGAATTCTACACGTTTCGCTTAAAGACTTGGACAATATTAATTCTGTGAATGATTTGTAGTTTTATTCCGTCCGACAAATCGATACCATAGCTTCATGCCTAATTCTTTTCCTGATTGTCCCTCTGAGCCTATCGTCAAACTAGTTAGTCATTTAGCCGATGTTCTTCTTTCTAAAAAACTTATTATGGCAACAGCTGAATCCTGCACTGGTGGTTGGATTGCTCAGTCATTAACAGCGTTGGCCGGCAGTTCACAATGGTTTGACACAGGATTTATTACTTACTCCAATGATGCCAAGCACAACCTTCTGGAAGTGCCTGATTCTTATTTCGATTTCGATGGCCCGGGAGCAGTAAGTGAGGAAACTGTTCTGGCGATGGCTCAAGGTGCAGTGAGCAATAGTCGAGCGAATGTTGCCGTCGCGGTTAGCGGTGTAGCGGGGCCTGATGGCGGCACAGATGAAATACCTATAGGCACCGTTTGGATAGCCTGGCAATGGGAAGACAAGTCCCTTGCGCGATGTTTCCAATTTTCTGGTGATAGAGAGGCTGTGCGCTATGCCGCGGTAGTTGCAGCTTTGGAGGGTAGTCTCGCCTTAGTGGCCTAGAATCTACTAGTTAATTTTCAACTATACCTATTTCCAAGTTCTCGGTTTGCTAATTAGGAAAAAGCTAAAGGAAATTAGAGTTCGGCCACTATACTGGTTGTATATACAGTAAAAGTCTGATTTAATTTATACTGACTTTATATACAGCTATCCACTGATTGCAAAGTCTTAATGTGAAAAGTGACAGATAGTTTAAACAAAAATTGGCCAAAATTTAGGAAGTAGCTGGGAATAAGCTGCTCTGTAAAGCTCAGGAAACTGAGCGTAGGTGCTCTCTCTTTAGTATTGACTTGAATGTATAAAAAATAGATGAATCAAATACAGTAGAGACAGCAGTAACAACTTGGATACTCATGGAACCAGGCTTCAGTTGTAATTATAGGAAACAACAAGGACACCACTATGATTGAAGATAGCAGTAAAGATAAAGCACTAGCAGCGGCTCTGTCGCAAATTGAACGACAATTCGGTAAAGGTTCTATGATGCGTCTCGGTGATACCGATCGCGAACCGATTCCAGCAATCTCTACAGGCTCTCTAGGCTTAGATATCGCTCTCGGTATCGGTGGTCTACCACGGGGTCGTGTAGTTGAAATCTATGGTCCAGAATCTTCAGGTAAAACTACCCTAACACTGCAAGTTATCGCCGAAGCGCAAAAAGCTGGCGGTAGTTGTGCTTTTATCGATGCTGAACACGCATTAGACCCAATTTATGCGGAGCATTTGGGCGTTGATGTGGATAATCTTTTGGTTAGCCAACCAGATACCGGTGAGCAGGCATTGGAAATCTGTGACATGGTAGTTCGCTCTGGAGCTCTAGATGTTGTCGTTATTGATTCAGTGGCGGCTCTTACTCCAAAAGCTGAGATAGAGGGCGACATGGGTGACACACATATGGGGCTACAAGCCCGCCTCATGTCTCAAGCTCTACGCAAAATGACTGGTAATATAAAAAATTCCAATACCTTGGTGATTTTCATCAACCAAATTCGAATGAAAATAGGTGTAATGTTTGGGTCGCCAGAAACTACTACTGGTGGTAACGCTTTGAAATTCTACTCCTCAGTACGTCTAGATATAAGGCGTATTGGCTCTATTAAAGATGGCGATGAGGTTGTTGGTAACGAAACTCGAGTGAAAGTGGTTAAAAATAAAGTGGCACCTCCCTTTAGACAAACAGAATTTCAAATTATGTATGGCAAGGGGATATATCATTTAGGCGAAGTCATTGACCTTGGGGTTAAGCAGAATCTGATTGAAAAATCAGGGGCATGGTATGCCTATAAAGGTGAGAAGATAGGTCAGGGAAAGAAAAATGCTGCGGTTTTCTTAGAAGAAAACAAAGCAATCGCCATGGAAATTGAAACGGCTATTCGTGCCCAATTACTTGGTGGTGACGAAGCGTTAAATGATACCGGCTCAGTGTCTGAGCCAGCTAATGATGATGTGTTGGTATTGGCAGAAACTAAGGCTAAAGAAAGTTAGTTAGTTTTATAAAACCGATTGCAATACTATTGCTGATTAGCTCGTTAACTCAATAATGAAGACTTTCCTCAATATGAACCAGATAAGTAATCTGGCAAAGTACGAGAGTGGCGAGGAGAGGGGTTGCGATTCTTCTACTAACCCTCACCCAAGAGCAGGTAGGAAAGGATGCTACGGCAATAAAGCACCGGCTGACACGAGCAGATATCTGTCTAGTCAACAAGAAAAAGCCGCTAGAATAGTTGATGTCCCTGTTCTCCGGCGAGCTGCAATGGATCTGTTGGCTCGTCGAGAGCATTCACATTACGAGCTCCAACAAAAACTTAAAAAGAAATTCCCAGGCAATGATCTGGGGTCATTCCTATCTGTCTTGGATAGGCTATCTGATGAAGGACTTCAATCCGATGAGCGTTTTGCTGAGTCCTATTCCAGGTATCGAAAGAACAGAGGGTTTGGCTATCTTCACATAAATAGTGAATTAAAGAAGCGGCACGTAGATCAAGATTTGGTCGATCATTATTTGTTTAACGACGATGAAGATTGGCATTTAAT
This sequence comes from Gammaproteobacteria bacterium, assembly GCA_963854365.1. Lineage (GTDB taxonomy): Bacteria > Pseudomonadota > Gammaproteobacteria > Pseudomonadales > Pseudohongiellaceae > UBA9145. The sequence goes on along the minus strand of CAWKZI010000225.1, from coordinate 501 downwards.
ATTATTGACTTTGATATCAAAAAGAGTGGAGGAAAGTAAATATGTAGAGCGAGGGTCAAAGGAACATCGAAAGATTGTAAAATTTCTTGAGTCTAGAGGTTTTCAGGCTTTTGAAATCCGTAAAGCTCTCAAATTATACCTCTCGAGCGAACCTTTGATCTGATAGTTTTTTTTATGGCTTATCTTTCAATAAGTAATCAACATGAAATTAAGTTGACGCTCGATTTTATAAATAGCAACTAACGTGCGACAATAAATTTATTCAAAATACCGTTGGATCATACGCTTAAAGCTAATCCTCCCTGGAGAGTGAGGCTTAGAGATTCTAACTTCGGCGTAAAGTGATTAATTAATGTAGAAATAAGAGTTAGCTAAGAAACAGAAAAGCTGAAAATAGTAATGACGCACAGAATGTAAATGAATCCGGAAAAATCAATATATCGAGTACCGGCACTCAATTTATCTGAATAGAGCCCTAACTGGAACCCAAAATGAAATTGA
>CAWKZI010000224.1:0-4857 GCA_963854365.1 Gammaproteobacteria bacterium | reverse complement strand
GTTACTGGCCCGCTACTTTTTGATGTGATTGGTGACGATGGTAAAGTTATAAAGGGCGTCGCTGCTGCTGGTAAGAATTGTTTATTCTATATGTGGGATCGCGCTACCGGCAAACCTGTGCATGCCATGGTAGAAACCATTGTACCCACACAAACTGATGTACCTGGCGAAGTGGTTTATCCAACTCAACCTATTCCGTACACAGCAAGAGGCGTTCCAATGGACCCTCTGTGCGCAACTTATATCGAATTCGATGAGCCGGCATTAGCGGCCCGCAGCAAACAACTATATACACCCTACTCAACCACTGAACCTTTTATTCTTCCACATGGCGGATCTAGTTTTGGTTCAGCTTCCTTTAGCCCTCGCACCGAGATGATCTATGTTACTGGAAAAAACGGTGCGATTACTCTCCTCGTGGAGCCTGTGGGCAATAGCTTAACGCCGGGCCCGGACAGCCGTGGTCATACAGAAAACTATTCTGACTTGGATCGCATTTCGGAAAATTACACACCATTATTAACGGTCTCTGCTTATAGTCCTCTAACTGGCGAACAAACTTGGCAACGAGAACTACCGGCAATCTCTTCAATCGGCGCCAGCGGCAATATGGTGACTGCAGGTGATCTTGTGTTTCAAGGCATAGAAAATGGAAACTTTTACGCATTGCATGCGGAAACCGGAGAAATTTTGTATCGATTTGAAGCACCGCGCACTATTAGGGCGAGCCCTCTCACTTATGAAGTAAATGGAAAACAATATGTTAGTGTAGTTGCTACCAATACAGTGATTACTCTCGCGCTACCTTAAATGAACTCCAAAACTCTGCCGTTGGCAAAATATACAGTTCTCGATCTGACCATAGCCAGAGCCGGACCAATGGCTGTCCGCATGTTGGCTGATTGGGGAGCCAATGTGATTCGAATTGAGTCACCTGTTGAGGGAGACATTGCCGGCAAGCGTCATGGATCCGATTCACAAAACCTCCATAGGAATAAACGTAGCCTTTGTTTAAATCTAAAATCTTCTGAAGGATCGAAAATCTTCATGGATCTGGTTAAACGAGCTGACGTCGTAGTTGAAAATTTCCGCGTGGATGTTAAACATAGATTGGGCATCGACTACGAAACAGTTAAGCAAGTAAATCCACAAATTATTTATGCCAGCATTTCAGGCTTTGGCCAGCAAGGCCCTTACGCGAACCGACCAGCAGTAGATCAGGTAATTCAAGGTATAAGTGGACTAATGTCGATAACTGGCAAACCCGATCAGGGACCTATGCGAGCAGGAATTGCAGTTAGTGATACCTCGGCAGGAATGTTTCTTGGTCAAGGTGTTTTATTGGCTCTTCTCCACCGGGAACATACTGGAGAAGGACAGTGGGTCCACACTTCTCTGCTTGAATCGATGTTAAGCAAAATGGACTTTCAAGCAGCACGCTACACCATGAGTGGCGAAGTCGCTGGTCAAGAAGGCAACAACCACCCCACTCTTTCACCTATGGGTATGTTTGATACCAGTGATGGCTTAGTGAATCTAGCTGCCAGTACCAACAAAATGTTTCAAGCATTTTGCAAAGTCATGAATGCCGCCGAACTGGGAATCAACAAAGATTATAAGAACGTAGAAGGAAGACTGAAAAATCGGGAAACATTATGGCAACTAGTTAATAAAATAACCAAACGATATTCCACTAGCGAGCTGGTAGAAAAATTGAATTCTGTTGGCATCCCTTGCGGCCCTATCAATACAATCGATGAAGCATTTTCCGATGAGCAAGTACAATTTCTAAAATTGACCAAGCAAGCTAAACATATTGAATTAGGTGATTTTGATTTATTACGTTCACCAATTAATCTCTCAAAATTTGAACACAGCGCAAGCTTTGAAAAGCCTGGACCAGACCTTGGTGAACACAGCCTAGAAATACTTACAGAGCTGGATTACAGTGCTGAAAAAATTGGAAATCTTCGAGCAAATGGCGCTTTCTCTTAATTCTTACTTTTACTATTACTGAACCAAAAGGACAAACCTAGCAATGAGCACTGCTTCTACAAAAATCCTCACCAAATCTGAAAAAGGCATTGGCTCAATTACTTTTAACAATCCAGAGCGACACAATGCCATGTCCTTGGATATGTGGCAGGGTTTAGCTGATGCACTTGTCCGGTTTAAACAGGACCAGTCAATCAGAGTCGTTATTATGAGCGGTGCTGGCGAAAAAGCTTTCGTATCTGGAGCAGATATTTCAGAATTTGAGAAAGAACGCGCCAGCCAGGAACAGCGCGATGGCTACGAAAAGGTCTTTGACCTGGCCTTAAGAGAACTTTCCACTTTCGACAAACCCCTTATCGCGATGATCAAAGGTTATTGCATTGGAGGCGGTCTAGCGATTGCTGCCAATGCCGATATTCGTATCGCTACTGAAGATTCTTCTTTTGGGATTCCTGCAGCCAAACTTGGTCTAGGTTACGGTTTTGATGCTATCAAGCAATTAAGTTCGATAGTCGGCCCGTCCCACGCAAAAGACATTCTTTTTAGTGCCCGGTTTTTAAAGACCGATGAAGCTTTGCGAATTGGTTTAATCAATTTCGTCGTCAGCAGAGATGAGCTCACTATGAAAGTTGCAGATTATGCAAACACCCTAGTAGCAAATGCTCCTCTAACCATTAAAGCAATCAAGGCGGCGGTTACAGAAGTTGTTAGAGACCCAGGGCAAAAAAGCCCTAAATACGTGGAACAATTAGTGCTTGATTGCTTTGGCAGTGACGACTACAAAGAAGGCAGAAAAGCGTTTATGGAGAAGCGTAAGCCTGCCTTCAAAGGTTCTTAATTAGCAGAGTCGCAGTTGGCAGAATCAGGTGGTGCTACTCGAGCAAACGCAATAAGGCATCGACGACCACGTCAGGACGATGTGCGGGCAAATCATGGCCTGCCCCATCTACCAGTATTCGATCCACCAAATTTGTAAATCTGGCTCTGTCTCCACCAGGATTTTGTGTCGGGGGGCCGAAACCACTCTCGTTCGCACGTAAAACTATAGCCGGCACAGTTATCGGGGGTCTTGCAGCCAAAAGTTTTTCTATTTCGAAAAACCTTTCTTCCCCAGGTACATTCACATGTCGATGACGGTAGGAATGAATGACCACATCGACAAAGTCCGGGTTGTCGAAAGAAGGAGCAGATCGATTGTAGTCTTCAGAAGAGTAAGTCCACTTTGGGGACCAAGTGTCCCACAATAACCGAATGATATCGTGACGGTTTTCTTCCAAACCCATCACACCCCGGTCAGTATTAAAATACCACTGATACCACAAACGAGACTCTAATAATGCTGACGCGGGCCGCCCTCGCTCAATGGTATCTTGCACAGAATAACCACCCATGGCAACCTGAGCTCTCACCCTTTCTGGGTGAAGAATAGCGGCTATACAGGCAGCACGGTTGCCCCAATCGAAACCAGCAACAGCAAATTCTTGAATGTTAAGAGAATCAGCAAAATCTATCAGGTCCTGAGCAATCGCCGCCTGCTCTCCCGTCCGAGGAGCAGTGAGGTCACGAAATCTAGTAGGTCCGTAGCCACGTAAATAGGGCAAAAGAACTCTATAGCCTTCCGCTGCTAAGGGTTCTGACACACCATCAAAGGATCTAATATCGTAGGGAAAGCCGTGTAAAAGAATTATCGGAAAGCCATCAGCAGGACCATATTCTTCATAACCAATATCTAACACATCGGTTTGTGTCATTTTTATAGTTGTTGCGCTATTACTCTGACCAATGGCTACTCGATGTCCAAAAACTGCAGCGGTCAGTGTTAGTCCTACTGATTTCAATATAAACCTTCTACTGCTTGGCATTCTTTCTCCTGTTAATTACTTCGCCTTCTTAAAAGCTAAAGCTCTCACTAAGCTAAAAGATAGCAATAGGATTCACCGGGGAACCAGTTCCATTTGGAATAGGCAGTGGCGCTATTGTTAACATAAACTCATAGCGGTCCTCGGATTCAGCCATTGCACTCAAGGCTCCAAGGTCGGCACGATCAATTAAGTGAATGCCCAGCATGGTTAAAGCGAAATCATGCAGAGCAAGCGTGGGCAAATCTCCTTCAGGTCTCGGTGTATAGCCGGGCGATTCCCAACCAAGTATTGAAATATCTCTTTCTCTTAACCATGGAATCACCGCGTTATCAAAGCCCGCTGCTTCTTGCCAAGTATCAAAACCGCCTACAGCATCCCGCCTAGACCAGCGTCCCCAACGTAAAAACATAGCATCGCCCGGACCAACTTTTACACCCGTTTCAGCTTCCCATGCTTCTAGGTCTGCAACTGTAATACGATAGCCTGGCTCTAAAAAATCAACTCCTTTTAATTTTGGAATATCATACAAAACACCACGGGTAACTATTCCCTCTTTCATAGTTAACACAGCATTTTTAATCGCCCCGTCCTCCATGGTTACAGTATTCTGCATCTCATATCCGTTCCACATCTTGCCATTAAAGAATCGATGACCAAAGCCATCTATGTGAGTAGTGCCAAGGCCGTGTATACATCTAAATGCAACCCGGTCGCTCGCTCCGTTTGGGGTAGCATTGATCATTTCCCATTCAACTGGACATGGGTTATCGACACTCTCTACAGTATCGAGAACTCTCCCTAAACCAACTGTTATGCCAGAACGAACCATGGCTGCCGCTTGCCTTCTTTTTTCTGTGGTTATTAAATTCAGCGTTCCCATTTCATCATCAGGGCCCCATCGCCCCCAGTTATTGATTTCATCCTGCCATTGTTCAAATTGCTGTTGCGAGACGAATGGGCCGGAGTCTTGAGCAGAAACGATTCCGCTCTGGTTCATCCC
>CAWKZI010000223.1:0-4876 GCA_963854365.1 Gammaproteobacteria bacterium | reverse complement strand
CCACATAGAGAATCTTTGTGTCGGGGTATCACTGCATTTAGCGAGAAAACCGGGCAATCCCTAAACTGCCTCTGATTCCACCAATCCAAATTTCATCGCCAATCTCAATAGCAACAGTGCCGAGACGGAAAAAATCATTACCCTTATAGTCAATAATTTGTTCCACCTCGAGAGTCTCAGGATGGACCATCGCAACTCGAGCAGCTGATAATTCACATTCAACCGATTCAGGGCAACGAGTGACATGACCGGCTACAACAATTTTTCCATCTGGGGCTACGCGAACGTTATCTACATTAAATCCAACGGGTGCAGAATCAATTTGAATACGACTGCTACCACGAGATAGTCGAACCAAGGCCTGTTCACTCCAGCCCCCAACGTAAAACCACTGTCCATCCTCTGAGGAAACGAGCCCATTTGGGCCCGGCATTTGGCTACCGGGAACTTCAACCCAGCCGGTAGTTGGGTGCCACTCCCAAAGTTCGCCGCCATCGGTATCGAAATTGGTGGCACCTAAAGAACCATCAGGCAATGCGGTGATTGAATTAATTCTTTTAGTTCCGGAGGGTGAAATTATACAGCCGATCCAACTAAGAGAAGGTGATTCGCCTGAGACATCTACATTGAAAACTTCGATGGCTTCTCTTGCACCATGTCCCACCACATATAGAGTGTGATTGTTATTGCTACCTTCTCGGAGGGTCAAGCCGTGGGGTTGGAATACAGGGTTGGGGCCAGGGCAATTGCGGTAGGTTGCCCGATCGTGCTGAGCAGGTGAGGCATTAGCAGGAAATATTTCGCGTACGCTGAAGTCTTCAGCACTCACTGCATAGATTGGTCCTGCCACGTCAGATATGCGCCCGGAGGCGATGACCCAGGGAGTGCCGGGAATCTGATATAGGTCTTCCGGGTTGGTGGTTCCGCAAATAAACAGAGCATTGGCACGTGATTCACATGCCTCGGCTCCGATGGAATTTTCTGTGAATAAACACAGAAGTAATGCGCTAGAAAATAGTAATCTTGACATGACGGACCTCTAGAATTATGTCTAAATTGATTATGCCGAAACCATCAATAGCGCAGGTGGCTGCAGTGCTGCTAAATGCGAAGAAGCGCACAGATTTTATTGCCATCCGGGTCGCGCAAATAAGCGAGATACATAGAGCCCGTGGAGCCTTCGCGAACACCTGGTGGTTCTTCAATCGCTGTTCCTCCATTAGCTAAGCCAGCTGCATGCCAAGCATCAGCTGCTTCGGTGCTATCGGCGTTAAAGCCGATAGTTCCTCCATTACCAAAGCTTGCTGGCTCACCATCTATAGGAACACTTAGGCAAAAAATGCCGGCTTTAGTAATCCAGAAGGCACGCCCATTTTCATCAACGATGCCGGGTTCGTGACCCAGCGCTCCAAGAGTTGCATCGTAAAAAGCTTTAGATTTTTGGATATCATCGGCGCCAAGCATTATATGACTAAACATTTTCTTTCCTTATTTGTTTCTTTGGTTTATTAAGTAATAGTTTATAGATTAATAGCTAATCGTTTCTGTGGTTAATGATTATGCGAGCATTACAAACAATGCATTCATAAGATACTTCAATCTGGCTAAACATGACAATCCTGTTCGTTGAAACACTAATTACACTTAATGCGAAAAAATTGGACCAGAAAATATTCAGGCTGTGCCTATAATTTCCCCTAATTCCTTAGTGTTGCCAATTACATCCGAAAAACTCCGAACTTGGTTTCTTCAATCTCTGCATTGGCGGCTATTTCTAAGCAGCGGGATACCACTTTGCGCGTTTGTGCTGGCTCAATAACACCGTCATCCCAAAGTCGCGCGGAGGCATAGTAAGGGTGCCCTTGCCGCTGATAGGTGTCGAGAATTGGTTGCTTGAATTCTTGCTCTTCATCCTCACTCCATTCCTGGTTTTCCTTCTCTATTTGATCACGCTTAATCGTGGCCAATACGCCGGCAGCCTGTTCACCGCCCATGACTGAGATTCTGGCATTGGGCCACATGAATACAAATCGTGGATCGTAAGCGCGGCCGCACATGCCATAGTTTCCGGCACCAAAGGAACCGCCAATAATAATGGTGAGTTTTGGCACCTTGGCGCAGGCTACTGCCATGACCATTTTTGCTCCGTGTTTAGCAATACCTCTCTCTTCAAAGGCTTTGCCGACCATAAAGCCTACAACGTTCTGTAAAAACAGCAGGGGGATTTTTCGTTGTGAACAAAGTTCTATGAAGTGAGAACCTTTGATTGCAGATTCACCAAATAAAATACCGTTATTGGCAACGATACCTACTCGCCGCCCATCAATATGACAGAAACCACATACGAGGGTTCTTCCATACAGAGCTTTGAATTCATCGAACTGAGAATCATCAACGATTCGTGTAATGACTTCACGAACATCATAAGACTGGCTTGCGTTTACCGGTATCACGCCGTGAATTTCGGCAGGATCGTAGGCCGGGGCTTTGCTTTCAATGATTGGTCCGCCATCAACAGCGTGTCGATTTAGATGGCCTACTATCTCTCTGGTTATTTCCAGGGCATGTTGATCATCATCAGCATAATAGTCTGCAACTCCTGAGCGGCGACAATGCACATCGGCTCCACCCAGTTCTTCGGCGCCGACAATTTCTCCTGTGGCGGCTTTCACTAATGGCGGGCCAGCCAGAAAAATTGTTGCTTGATTTTTAACCATTATGCATTCATCAGACATGGCAGGTACATAGGCACCGCCTGCTGTGCATGAACCCATGACTACTGCAATTTGGGGAATGCCTGCTGCAGACATATTGGCTTGGTTGAAAAATATGCGGCCAAAATGATCTCTGTCTGGAAACACTTCATCTTGTTGTGGCAAGTTCGCTCCACCAGAATCTACTAAATAGATGCAGGGAAGATTGTTGGCTGCTGCTATTTCTTGTGCGCGTAAATGCTTCTTAACTGTTAGAGGGAAATAGGTTCCGCCTTTTACCGTGGCATCGTTGGCGACTATTACACAGTCATGTCCATTGATGCGGCCGATACCGGTGAGTATTCCGGCAGCAGGTATATTTTGCCTATAGACATTGTAGGCCGCTAACAATGAAAATTCGAAAAAGTCTGAGCCCGCATCGATGAGATTGTTTACCCGATCTCTAGGTAATAATTTGCCGCGGGATTTGTGTTTCTCTCTTGATATAACGGGTCCACCCAAGGAAATCTCATCTTGTTTCTTTCGTAGGTCGTCAATTTGAACTTGCATGTAGTCGCGATTTTCTAAAAATCTAACACTATCGGTAGAAATTTTTGATTTTAGTATTGCCATTATAAAGTTCTCTATCGTTAAGCTGATTCACGAAACAGTTCGCGCCCAACTAACACGCGGCGGATTTCGGAAGTACCCGCGCCGATTTCATAAAGTTTCGCATCCCTCAGCAAACGGCCCGCAGGGAATTCATTGCAATAACCGTTTCCTCCCAGTGCTTGCACGGTTTGCAGCGCCATTTGCGTGGCATTTTCAGCAGCAAAGAGAATTAGGGCAGCTGAGTCTTTGCGGCTTTCTTCACCACGATCAGCAGCAGATGCTACTGCATATAAATAGGCGCGAGAGGCATTAAGTGATGAATACATATCAGCGAGCTTGCCTTGCATCAGTTGGAATTCACCGATGGGCTGGCCAAATTGTTTTCTTTCATGGAGGTAGGGAAGTACGCAATCAAGGCAGGCCTGCATAATCCCAACTGGCCCAGCTGAGAGAACGGTTCGTTCGTAGTCAAGACCCGACATTAGTACATGTGCACCTTTACCGTCTTCGCCCAGCACATTTTCTATAGGAACTTCTACGTCTTCAAAGATAAGTTCACAGGTATTGGAGCCTCGCATACCCAGCTTGTCTAATTTTTGTGCCTGACTAAACCCACTAAAACCTTTTTCTACAATAAACGCGGTGATTCCTCTGGAGCCGGACTCAGGGTCGCTCTTGCCATATATAACGAAGGTGTCTGCATCAGGTCCGTTGGTTATCCACATTTTATTGCCGTTAAGGATATAGCCATTTTTGGTTTTATCTGCACGCAGTGACATGCTTATTACGTCGGACCCTGCATTTGGCTCAGACATTGCTAATGCACCAACGTGTTCGCCAGAGCAGAGCTTGGGTAGATATTTGTGTTTTTGTGCTTTGCTACCATTTCGAGAAATTTGATTTAGACAGAGATTGGAATGAGCTCCATAAGATAAGCCTACTGAAGCCGATGCTCTGGATATTTCTTCCATAGCAACACAATGGGCCAGGTAGCCCATATTAGAGCCACCGTATTCTTCCGGTACTGTCACTCCCAACAAACCCATGGAGCCAAATTTCTGCCAAATGTCTGCAGGGAAGTCGTTGTCGATATCAATTTGTGCTGCTCGAGGCGCTAATTCAACTTGTAGCATTTTAAATAAGCTGTCTCGCAGTATATTGATATCCTCACCCAGATTAAAATTGAGGGCTGGATAGGAGGTATTCATATTAATCACCATTTTATTCGATAAGATTCTTTCTAGGGTTTATTCGCTTCCCGTTAGCGCTTGAATACAGTTCTTTTCTGCGGCATTAAGGTCTTCCAACATCGAGTTTATTTCTGCTCTTTGTTTTTCAATTATTTGACGCTTTTCTGCTATTTTCCCCATGAGGCTTTGTAATTGGCGCTTGTTTTTTCCGAGAGGGTCATACATTTCAATAATGTCGCGGCTTTCTTCAAGAGAGAATCCTAGCCTTTTGCCCCGGAGTATTAGCACGAGCTTTATTCGTTGTGCTGAAGAAAATATGCGAGTGTTACCAATACGCTTGGGTGCAAGCAGCCCTTTTTCCTCGTAAAAGCGAAGAGTTCG
>CAWKZI010000222.1:0-4877 GCA_963854365.1 Gammaproteobacteria bacterium | reverse complement strand
AGCAAGTGAACTGTGGATTCAACTAACAAGAACGCCGGGTAACGGTAATCGTCATTGGAGAGACCTTGATGTGATTTAGAAAGTAAATCATTGGTGTCTAAACTCAAGGTCATATTTAACTCCACAAGTAACGCGTTAGGTTTACTTAATATTCAGGGAATATAGGGAGATTTCTGAGAATTTTGGAGCAAGTAAGATAATATTCTAGACAAAGGGGCGTGTAGTCTTAAATGGAGATGACTTTATTCTACTTATAGCCGCCACAATGACGTTAATACCTAGAGCATAAGCAGCATAAAAGACAGCACGAAGGTAGACTGTGGCATTACCTTTGATGAGATTCAGAGGATGTCTAATTTTATAAAACTCTGGACTCAAGAATAAGGCCTAGTTAATCTTAACTGCTAAAATAAAGCCGTAATATTTGTTGGCGTAGAAATAATGAGCGATTTGAAAGTAAAAAATATTGTGATTTTGGGTGGTGGAACGGCAGGCTGGATGACTGCCAACCTGTTGCAAAAAAAATGGCAACACCTTGGGATAAATATCACCTTAGTTGAATCACCGGATATTGGTATTATTGGGGTCGGTGAGGGCTCCACTCCAATGTTAAAAGTTTTTCTGGATTCATTGGATATAAGTGAATCTGAGTGGATGCCGGAATGCAATGCAACCTATAAAAATGGAATAAGTTTTAAAAATTGGTCGACGGTTTCTGGCTATGAAGAGTATTTTCACCCTTTCCCCTGCGGCCTTGATTCTCTGACATTTAATTATCTTTATAATAATGCATCTCTTCGTAGAAAAGGAGTTGATGTAGTAGCGAATCCCAATCGTTTTTCCTTAATGGCAAATTTAACAGAAAAAAAACTGGCGCCGATCCCCTCGAAAAATTTTCCGTTTCAATTTCAGTATGGCTATCACTTTGATTCTGTTTTACTTGGAAAGTTCTTGCGAAAAAAAGCAGTGGAAGGCGGCGTCAATCATATTCAGGCCACTGTCGATGATGTTAGGCAAAACCCAAATGGAGATATAACTTCTTTAAAGCTTAGTAATGATCAAACGCTGTCTGCTGACTTTTTTGTAGACTGTTCTGGTTTTGCTGCAGTTCTTTTAGAAAAAACTTTAAAGGTACCTTTTATTAGTTACTCAGATAATCTGTTTAACGATGCAGCAATTGCAATGCCGACAGAAATTGACCCAAATATACCGTCAGAAACTTTATCGACGGCACTATCGAATGGTTGGGCGTGGCAGATACCGCTGACTAACCGGTTTGGTAACGGTTATGTTTATAGTTCGCAATATTGCACTCAAGATGAGGCAGAGAAAGAACTAAGAACACACTTAGGAATATTAGATAGTGATATCGAAGCTCGTCATCTAAAAATGAAAGTTGGCAGGGCGGAAGAATCTTGGCGGAACAATTGTGTGGCAGTAGGCCTTTCGCAAGGTTTTATAGAGCCATTGGAGGCGACTGCTATACAGTTTATTTACGCTACAGTTGAACAATTTTCCGTAGCATTTGAGGAAGGTGGATTTACCAACGAACACAGAGGTGAATTTAACCAACGCATGAATATGAATTTTGAAGGCATTCGAGACTACATAGTTTTACATTACAAAACTAATTCAAGAAGTGATAGCCAATACTGGGTAGATAATCGAGAAAACAAGAATATTTCGAACAACTTGAACGCTATGCTTGCGTGTTGGTACAACATACAAAACTTGGAAGAAGAGTTGAAGCGGCTTGATATTGCAACTTATTACACGCACAGGTCTTGGAATTGCTTGCTTTCAGGGGTGGGGCTATTCCCAGCCGCAGAAAACTTAACTTCTGCTAATGCAGAGAAAGCTCAATCTGACCTGGAATACGTTGATAATTTTATTGATTGCTGTTCTTTGAACTTTGAACCTCATGGAGAAATGCTTAAAAGTGGTTTGTCATAATTTAATCGACAAGATAACCAGATTGTTCTTTTTAGCGCAGGTTCTTGGCTAGCTCAGCTATAAAGCCCTTTATCCAGTTTCAAAGCAGCAAATCCAGGAGCGCTATCTGAAACTCCGACTCGCCATTTCTGCTGTTACGTCGCCCTAGCAAGCGAATCTGTGGAGATTCAGCTATTCGGTTGCTGCTGGCATGATTTTTCAAGGTCTTATCCACAGATTTCGAAATAAGGCTAAGAGCAATTAAAAGCGAGATCACAAAGATATCCGGGGCAGACGCGACTATTCAAATGGGGGGAAGTGTTACTAACATACCCGCCAGCTTCTAATTTGCATTGCCAGTCTGCCATTATCTACGAAAAACGCTTTAAATTGCTTGCTGATTCCTATTTTTTACTTCTCCAGAAGCCTTGATATGTAAGGCTTTCAGAGATATTTTCGAAATTAAAATTATTAATCCTTATTTGCGCTTGACGGAAAAGATTGATACTTCTACGATGAGGCGTTGAATAGTCTACCCATAAGTGCTGTTGATATTATTGAAGTTCGCGAGAATTGTGCGTATTTCCTCTAGATTCAGGTTACTTAGACTAGGCAATTAGAACTGCTTCGTGAAGTTGGGAAGCTATAAAAAAGAAGATAAACTGTACATCAAGAGAGGATATTGTATGCATGTTAGCCGAAAGTCCGGGACCAAACCCCGGTATCAAAGAAAACTGCTCTGCGCAGCTATCTCGCTGTCACTGCTCCCCTTAACTGGGACAGCTCTGGCGCAAGATGATGGTGTGGTTGAGGAAGTCATTGTAACTGGCTCCTTTATCAGACGTACCGAAGGATTTCGGTCAGCGTCACCACTAACGCAAATAAGCCTAGAAGATATCGCTGCTGAAGGTACACCTAATATGGGTGATATTATTCACAACCTTAGCTTTAACCAAGGCTCATCCATTTCTTCTAACATCACACCGGGTTCCGGTGCCAGTGAAACCTCGATAAATATTCGTGGTCTCGGTGCTGGCGCAACACTTGACTTGGTAGATGGTAAGCGCGTTATCGACGGTAACGTAAACCAGATGCTTCCTCAGATAGCTATTCAACGTCTCGATATCGTTGTAGATGGTGCAGCTGCACTATATGGCTCAGCTGCGGTGGCGGGTGTTGTTAACTTCGTGCCTATCAAGTCCTATGACGGACTCAAGCTCGAAGGCTTCAACCAACAAACTGATGCAAGTGATTCCTATTCTGAGCAGATGTACAGTTTCTTATGGGGTACTGATATCGGCGGTATTGATGTAGTAGCGGCCGGTCAGTGGCGTGATAACTCAAACTTGCTCTGGGCGGATAGACCGCATTTGTACAACTCCGGTTTTAACTTTTCTTCTTCGGGTAACCCTGGCCAGTATGCTGTGCCAAGCCGTGATGCTTCAGGTGTTCTCACCGGCGCTTCAAAACGTGAAGGCGACCGTGGTTGTGGTGCCGTTGCAGATATGACGGATCCAACTCGCGGAACTCGCTCCAATCCTAACGGCAGTAAAGCTTCGAACGGCAATTGCTATATGGACTTTGGCCAATGGTGGGAACTGAACCCTGCGAATCAGCAAGGCGTGTTCTATACTAATGCCAATTATGAGGTCAATGACGACCTGAGCTTCAATGCCCAACTGAACTGGAACAGCCTGACCTACAAGGGCCAGAACTCAGCTGCCAATCCCGGTGGTCGTGTTGATGAATTGCCGACCCTTCGTGGTGAATTACCAGGTAATCCCTTCCGTGCAATGGATGGCAACGGTAACGCATTGTTTGCAGCGGATGCCAACGGCGATACTTTGCCTGACCGTAACGCGGCTGGTGTAGTGCAGCTTGATCCGAGTGGCATTCCGTTCAATGAAGACGTTACTTTTAGTGGCTGGCGTCCGTTCGGTAAGTCGCAGACGTCTGCTGCCGGACTTAATAGCAACGGTAGTTTCCCGGGCTTTTATCGGGAAAGAAGCTACCGCGTCTCTTTCGATACGAACTTCACCGTACCCTATCTTGACGGTTGGGATGGTGTGGCCTCAGTCATGTATTCTGCTGAAACTACCCTCTCTCGGCAAAACAACCAGAGCTTCTCTGCTATTTCGCAGGGTCTGAATTGTGACACCTTGGGTCCGGTAGACGAATGTTTCAATCCTTGGGCGGTTAATCCTGATGTATTACGACCGTACACTAACTCGCAGGCAGTGGCTGATTCACTTTTCCCCACGCAATTACTGCGAAACCGGACTGACTCATCGCTTTACTCTTATGACTTGATATTGAATGGCACGTTGCCTTTGGGTGACTTTGAGTTACCTGGTGGCCCGATTGGAATGGCTGTCGGTGCTCAGCGTCGTGGTAATGGCTTTGACCATATACCAGCTGCTATTTACCAAAGCGGAGACCTGTATAACGGACAGGCAGACTTTCCAGCTAACGAGACTAGGAGTGTTGATGCTTGGTTTGTCGAAATGGCAATTCCGGTTCTAGATAACTTAGAAGTCACAATGGCTACCCGGGACGAGACCTACTCAACCGGTCAAAGCTCAACAGATCCGAAGTTTGGTATCACTTATAGCCCGTTGGACTGGTTAACTCTACGTGCTACTAAGGGCACAGCATTTATTGCGCCTAGTCTGAATGCCTTGAACGCACCTGAACGCTGTAACTTGAGTAACATAGACGATCCAATGTCCAATTTCTTCGCCTATGCCCGTCGTTGTCAGTCAGGTAACCGCCTCCTGACGCCTGAAACGGCTGATACCCAAAGCTGGGGTATTACAATCGAGCCAATCGATAACCTTCGCATTGACTTGGACTGGAGCCAGACTAACTTCCAGGATCGTATCGTGAGTATCGATCCGCAGCAGTTGCTGTCCCTGGATTACTATAACTGGTCACAATCTACAGGC
>CAWKZI010000221.1:0-4878 GCA_963854365.1 Gammaproteobacteria bacterium | reverse complement strand
ATTTCCTAAGCGGGTTTTTATATACCGGCATGATGGTTGCATTTATAGCTATCATCGCAAACATCTTCCTTCAGATACCAGCGCTTAGCCTAGCCATCTCTGCCGCCGTGATCCTTCTGATGTCAGGATTAATTTTGTTTGATACTAGCCGAATTATTAATGGCGGAGAACGCAACTATATTATGGCGACAGTCTCCTTGTATCTGAGTATTTTTAATATTTTCATCCACCTGCTGAGTTTATTGGGCGCGCTTACTGGGCGAGATTAGCGATAGATTTTAGTCCTGAAAAATCAAGAATTGGCCAGTCGTTCGATTCTAAAAAGCCCCGTTGATACGGGGTTTTTTAGTTTTAGCGGCACAACCCTTTTAGCAGCGATAATGACAAAACTATCACTGCGCAATAAGTTAAATTTATGAGCAATCAAAATGTGCTTATGTAAAATAGAGCCCTGTTCTTGATATGAAATTTTCCCTCGTTGTGTATTCAGCGCCCTACTCTTCGCAATCAGCAACAACAGCATTGCATTTCGCACAGCAACTATTGATTCAGGGGCATGAAATATACCGGCTATTCTTTTTTGGGGATGGGGTTCACAATGCCAATAAACTCGCTGTAGTCTCGCAGGATGAGACTCATATCCAGCAACAGTGGGACAAATTAATAACCAGTAATAATATTGACTCTATTGTTTGTGTTAGTTCAGCGCTGAAACGTGGAATTATTGATCTCGAGGAATCCAATCGCCATGAACTGGAATCCGTAAGCCTTTTTGATAGTTCGGAAATCGCCGGACTCGGACAACTAATCGATGCCAGCATCAACTCTGATAGATTAGTAAATTTCGGTTGAGGCCATGAATACAACAAATAGTAATACTAATATTACCTTGCTAGCTCGTTCAGCTCCCTACGGCAGTGATGCTGCAAAGCTTTGCCTCGATATATCTATTGCCGCTGCAGTATTTGAGCAAACTGTAACCTATATATTCTTGGATGACGGTGTATATCAAGTGCTAAACAACCAAGATTCGTCCGCAATAAATAGCAAAGCTCTAGGGAAAGGACTCGAAGCTCTGAGCTTATATGGAATTGAAAAACTTTACGCTGATGAGGATTCACTGAGAGAAAGAAATTTAAGTCTTAATCAGCTGTTACCTCAAGTCGAATTGGTGAGTGCTGAAGCTATAAAAATATTTATTAGTCAATCAAAGTCCGTAATGACGCTATGACAAGTTTGCATACCATCAACAAAACCCCTTCCTCTGCTGACCTTCAAAGCTGTGCGAAATTTTTGAGCGAAGGTGACGCTATTCTTTTTCTTGAGGACGGAGTTTATTACAGCACCGACACCAAAAAATGGCCCGTACTTCTTCCTAGCACTAAAATATATGGCCTTGAAGAGGATTTCCTTGCTAGAGGTTTATCTAAAACTATTGATAATCAAATTGAGCTAATAGATTTTGCTCGCTTCGTGCAACTTAGTTGTGAACACCACAAGATTGTTAGCTGGCTATAGCTGGCTGACTTCTTAGTAAGCTAACAGGTTTGATCAATCTATTATTTCACCGAGACGCGGATTTCAAAAAGTGAACAAGCATAAAAATAATTCAGAAACCTCAATTCACAACCCTGAATCGGAAAAATTTATTACAATAGACGATCAATCCATTGAGTTAGATAAAGAAGGGTTTTTAAGGAACCTATCGGACTGGAATCATGGTATAGCAAAAAATATCGCTATAAACGAGCATATCAACTTGAGCGCTGCCCATTGGGAGATAATAGACCTATTAAGAACATTCTATAAGCAACATCAACTTTCTCCTGCATCGCGCGCTTTGGTTAGCTTGGTAAAGAGAGAGCTCGGCGCTAATAAAGGCAAGAGTGCTTATCTAATGAAGCTCTTTAGAGGTAGTCCCGCAAAAACCGCGAATAAAATCGCCGGCCTTCCTAAGCCAGACAATTGCTTGTAACCTCCTAGCTACTTAACGCTAGGCTGGAACCATTCCAAGTCAGCTCGTAGCCTGACTACTTCTCCGATAATTATAATAGTCGGTGGCTTTAGGTTTGCTTCTGCAGCCATTTCCACAAGAGACCCTAGCTCACTACACAGTACTCGCTGTGTCTTGGTAGTCCCCTGCTGCACAACAGCCACTGGCGTGGATTTATCCATGCCATGCTCAATTAATGATAAACAAATATTTTCAAGCTCGTGTAGACCCATATAAAAAACTAAAGTCTGCTGTTCTCGGGCCATGGATTTCCAGTCCAGCCCCTGCCCTTCGGTTACCCGATGTGCAGTTAAAAATCTTACTGATTGAGCATAGTCCCGGTGAGTTAGGGGTATTCCCGCATAGGCTGCACAACCTGACGCGGCTGTTATACCGGGAACTATTTGGAAAGGTATTTTATTCTCAGCAAGAGTTTGCAGTTCTTCGCCACCCCTACCAAAGATAAAGGGATCGCCCCCTTTCAAGCGCAACACTTTTTTGCCTTCATTTGCCAAACGAACCAATAATTGGTTGATAGACTCTTGATCCATGCTGTGTTCAGCTCGCGCTTTTCCCACATGAATCTTTTCTGCATCGGGGCGCAATTTAGTCATTATCTCTTCTGATACCAAGCGATCATACAAAACCACATCAGCTTTATGCATTAGGCGCAAAGCCTTCAAGGTAAGTAAATCAGGGTCACCTGGCCCGGCGCCAACCAAGTAAACTTCACCAAGTTTTGAGATTCCATCTGCACTGGCAAGTTTTTCTTCCAGAGATTTTATGGCCAGTTCTTCTTGTCCACTGTAGACGAGTTCGGGAATATCACTTTCTAACAGTTGTTCCCAGAAGTTGATTCGCGAACTAAAATCAGGAATGTTCGCTTTTACTTTCTCTCGATAGCTTTGTAACAAGCGTGCCAATTGATCTATACGACTTGGCAACATTGTTTCATTAAGTTCTTTAATTTTTCGGGTAAGTATCGGAGACGCCCCCGATGAGGAAATCGCCACGAGCAGCGGGGACCGATCGACAATTGCAGGCATGATAAAACTACACAAGTCAGGTTGATCTACAACATTTACCGGCAGATTTTTCTGCGCCGCTGTTTCTGCTACTAATTTGTTAATAGCAGGATCATCGGTGGCAGCTATAACTAGGACAGCATTGTGCAAATGTTTCGAAGTAAATTGTGCTGTTATCAATTCCGCATGATTCTCACTTGCGAGGTTAGCTACTTCCGCTGAGAAGCTAACTGAGACAAACCTTAAACTCGCGCCTGCGCGCAGCAGAAGGCTTGCTTTTCGGTGCGCTACAATGCCACCACCAACAATCAAGCAATCCTTATTCCTTATATTGAGAAATAGAGGAAGGAAGTCCATTAAGCGATATACTCAAGCCCGCTCATGTAGGGTTCGAGAGCGTCCGGAATTTGGATTCGGCCATCTGCCTGTTGGTTGTTCTCAAATATGGCAACCAGCGTCCTCCCGACAGCGAGACCTGAGCCATTAATAGTATGTACAAGTTCGGGTTTGCCCGATTCAGGATTGCGCCATCGTGCCCGCAAGCGCCTAGCTTGAAAGTCTGTAAAACTACTACAGGAAGAAATTTCGCGATAACAACCTTGTGAGGGTAACCACACTTCTAAATCATATGTTTTTGCAGAGCCGAAACCCAAGTCTCCACCGCAAAGAATTACTTTCCTGTAAGGCAAATCTAATAGTTGAAGAATTCTTTCAGCATGACCAGTTAACTCTTCAAGTGCTACCGTTGATTGAGCTGGGTCTACAATCTGAACAAGCTCCACCTTTTCGAATTGATGCTGCCGAATCATGCCCTTTGTATCCTTTCCATAGCTACCAGCTTCTGATCGAAAGCAGGGAGTATGGGCAACATATTTTAGCGGTAGTTGGTCGGTCTCAATGATTTCATCCCTGACGAGATTGGTTACAGGAACTTCTGCAGTAGGAATTAAATAGTATTCCTGGTCTCCGCGCAGCTTGAATAAATCTTCTTCAAACTTTGGCAGCTGCCCTGTGCCTTGCAATGAATCACTATTAACTAGGTAGGGGACATTTAATTCCTCGTATCCATGTTCTTTCCCGTGAGTGTCCAGCATAAATTGAATCAAGGCTCGATGTAATTTCGCGGTAGCACCTCGCATAACAACAAATCTAGAACCAGTCAGTTTGCTTGCAGATGTAAAGTCCAAACCTTGAGCAAGCGCCTCTCCTAATTCACCGTGATCTTTTACTTCAAAATCGAATTGCCTTGGATTACCCCAGGTCATGACTTCAACATTAGCGCTTTCATCGGCACCCCCAGGCACGTCATCTGCCGGTACATTTGGTACTCCAAGCAAATAAGTGCTTAGCTGCGTTTGCAGAGCATTGAGCTCTTCTTTTTTCTTCTCCAACTCCTGTTTTATGGATTCCATAGAGTTGAGTATTTCAGCAATGTCCTCGCCAGCAGCTTTTGCTTGCCCTATGGCCTTTGAGCGAGAATTACGTTCATTCTGCAAGGCTTCTGTCTGCAACTGCAGTTCTTTACGTTGACTATCTAAAACAAATAGTCGTTTTGTATCTAACGTAAAATTTTTTATCTTCAGCCTTTCAGCAATTTTTTCTGGATCAGCTCTAATCCACTTTGGGTCTAACATTTTCCTATTCCTAGATTAATTAATTAAAACAGCAGACGGGTAAATTGCATGCCTGCAAAGGTAGACAATAGACAAAGTAAAACGCTGCCCAATAAATAAAAAAGTGCGGTATTGTAGTTGCCCTGCTGAAACAGCAAAAGTGCGTCCAGTGAAAACGTAGAGAAAGTAGTCATTGCTCCGAGAAATCCAATCATCAACACTGGCCGCCATTGATCGGCTATTTGAA
>CAWKZI010000220.1:0-4884 GCA_963854365.1 Gammaproteobacteria bacterium | reverse complement strand
ATCTACATGGTGACTCAAGTGGTGACTCCTACCTGCTAAAAGGGGGGGTACCCCTTTACCTAGAATGTTTGAAGCATATTCGAGATTAACCGTGTATCCAAAACAAATGGATGGTCTAGATTCACAAGGTAATGCTCGTTGAGACTGAACTAAGAATTAGCATTAGAGTCTTATCTACTATCACCTAACTTGGTAATTTAGTTTTGAACTTAATAAGATTTATTAGTCCTATGATCCTTTGTGCAATGTTTTCTGTAACAGCGACCGCGGGCATCTTAAAATTAGAAACGACGGAAGTACCTCAGTCAATCTATCCACTCGATGTCGACCCTGTTGATTTTGAGGCTATCTTAACGACATACAATACCTATATCACTGCTTTCGAAGACAGTGACTTCCATGCTATGGCAGATCAAATGGACTTCAAATCCAAGTCACTTACTTGGAGTAATAGACTTGATGCAATTGATAATTTCTCTTTCATAAAAGATCATATATTGCCCGATTATTCGCACTCAGATGCCTTCGACATTTCATTTATCTCTCCCAAAGTAGGCGGTTATGTCCTTTTCATCCAAAGAATAGATAAGAATGTCTATGATGATAGGATATCTAGTGGTTGGAGTTTCTACGAGTTTCAAAAGACTGATACAGAATGGAAGATTTCTTCAATTACAAACTTACCTAGTTTAAGGAGTCCTTTTTGAAGAGAGCAGTTAAGGATAAATAATGAGCAAAGAGATATCTCCAGCCCTACTTATCGCCCTTTCTCAGCATCGCTTCGGCTTCTGCATTCATACCTTTGCGAACCGCAAAGACTTGACCATCTGAATCACGACGTGCAATCAAGTAATCATTCAAGAACAAGTGTGTTCCAGTGGACCGAGTTGGCCCGTTGGAACTTGCGATACCATTAATGAAGTCCTCAGTCACTTTTATATCAAGGTGTAAAATATCATTGCTCATTGCTCATTGCTCATTGCTCTACAGATACTTATTTAAATTAGGCTGAAAATGTAGCAAGCTTATTAAGCATCCTTAAAGATTTCTTGCTGTTCTGGGATAGAAATTCCTTTGTTAGCACAATGTTCACGAATCATCACTTCAACCATGTTAGCAATACTTCTATGCTCCTTAATGGCAGCGATTCGTAGGGCTTCCTTCAAGAAAGGGTCCATACGCAAGTTTAATGTGGCTGTTTTGGTTGCTACCATTACTTAAATTCTTATGTTGCAAATGTAACGCGTTTGTACCATATTATTGTGCCAGTTAGCAAACGGTGCAAAGTTGTCATGAACGAAAAAATTCTTAGAGCTTTAGTCTCTGCTGGGGCTGTCAAAAAGATCAAAATAACGGCCGAAGGCTCCACTATTTACATTGAAGCCTATACTGGTTCAGAGGCGACAACAGCCAAAACCGTTAAAGGCAAGCTTAAGACCTGGAGTACGATTGATTCTGCGGCTAAATGGGTAAGATCGCTTGGTATAGGCCAGATGCAAGTAGATGTAGCAAGATGGCAGCCTGAGCAAAAGAAGCTTACCCTTTAATTGATAGTGACAGGAACAGATTTTAGTTAAAACAAAACTTATTCTTATCCAGGATTTGCTCACCATCCCAACGATAAGCGACTAACTTACCCTGTTTAGCCACAGAATAGTCCAAGATAGAGATTATACAAATTGACAGATACACTATACTCAACTTAATCATGGGACATGTAATTAGCGATGGCCGAATCGAAGCTCACCCCCGGAACACTTTACATCGATCGCGATCAGGATGTGCTTTCTGGTGACTGGGGGCAATATGTGAAGATTGGTATAGTTAGGAATGATAAAGAGGCAGCTCTTCGCAATAAAGAGCATCAAACAGGCAACCCACGCCGTATTCATGTCATCCACTCGCTAGAATCTCCCATGGTGGAAAATCTCGAAACGCAACTTCATCACATTTTTGCTCCACAACGAGTACTAGGCGAATGGTTCCTGCTTAACGATCAAGACGTATCGACACGAGTTGTGCCTGAAGCCGAGATGATCATCTCTAACCAGCAAGCGAACATAGATCTATTCATATCTAAATCTAAAATGAAGTCTCTGGAATCAACAGGCATAGTGCGAGAGCCTACACCCGAGGAATCACGCTTGCACTCCCAAGTTGTCGATGCAAAACACGACTTAGATATTAAGCTGGCGAAACTGGGTGTCATCAAGGGAGTGCTACTAGACTATGCGAAAAACTCAGGAGGGATACCAGGGATTTTAAACCTACAAAGCAGAATAATTAAGGCCGCATTACAAAAACCTAAATTAAAGGCCGAACATCCAGACATTTATCAACAGTATGAGACTATGCAGCTTAGCGCACCCCGAGGCGCTGTAATGATTAAAGGAGGCGCATCGCTCAAGAAACTAGACCAACAGCTTTATAATGACCAAAAGCAAGCAACAAGTTCCTCTATTTTCAAAATTAAGCATCTTGATCAACCATTATGCGAGCATGAACCCGCGATTATCGACCATCATAATAATTATCTGAGCCGCTTAGGCGATATAGCCAAAGCAGAATGGCTGCACGAATCCCTAAGGGCTCAGCTTGCAGTCCAACTTGGGCAGGATGAGGGGATTGAGGGGCTTATTGCCTGGAAGCGTTTGCGTAAGGAAGAATGGAAGTTTGATGCAGTAATGTTTGCGGCTCACCATCCGCAGCTGTATGAGACTTACCTTGCACCAGAGAAAGCAATAATAGCAGCTCTGATTTCTTTGGGTAGACCCTACAAAACCAACTAGACCCATACGTTATTAGTGGCCACTAAGTAATTGCTGCTGAGCGATACATTGCCAAATCATAGCGAAGAGGGCGAATTTGGAGTTTTCGTTAATTTGTAATAGTAATAAAATCCCACTGCGACTGCGCTAAAAATCTCAGTGGTATAACGCTTGTGCCTATACCAGAGCTAACAAATACCTGGCGCTGGTCATCACTATATAACCCACAATGCGCCTTAGCCGGTGCATCACTGGGCACATAGACTGGTCCAATGAATGGTAACCTTAGCTGGCCGCAGTGCGTATGGCCTGCAAGCACTAAGCCGGTAACACCCGAATGAAATGCCCCAGCTGGGTCGTGCGTTAAACTCACCTTTATTTTCCCATCACATGCGCTTGGGTAGTCAACATAGTCAAACTGACCCGTGAAGGCATCACTAAAGCCGCGTACGCACAAAAAAAGCTGGGGCAGCTCCATGACGTCGTTCTCTAGGACCTGTATCCCCGCATTATGAAATGCCTTTGCCCACAAGTGCGGCTCAGACCATTCCTCGTGATTGCCTAATACGGCAATAACTGGAATATTGTCGGTAGCGCCTAAAATAGCGGCGACCTCTTCTCTATGCCGACTAAAATCCGTTGCCCCGCCGCCATTGTTAACATAGTCGCCCGCTAGCATTATGACGTCGGGTGATGTCTGGAGAACCTCTTGCCATAGCATAGCCATGTCCTTAACTGACTGACTGTCTGCGCCAATATGCAGATCACTTAACAAAGCAATTTTAAGTTCAGATTCTGCCGCCATGTCGCCCGCCAGACTAATCTCAACGTTATTAATCTCAGGTGTTAAATTCCCTACCGCTGTAACGACTAGGAGCCCTAAGATAACCACAGAAGCAGCTTTAACGTAATGTGAGCTCAAATGAACACTGCCCTCTTTTTGAAATTTTTTATAGGGACACATAATAGCTAATACTTCTGTTCTCGTGCTGCAAATTAAATCCACTGTGACTCACACCAAGAGACCGCTTTATTGAGAGCCGGTAAAAAACCATTGAAGTCCCAGCTTTCATGAGGAACATCATAAATTTTATCGTCTGCAGCGGTAATATCGAATGTCGTCATTTGGTACACGCCTAATGGCCTGAGCTGATTGATATCATTAAGGCGACCCACATCAAGGCTAGAAACAGCAAATGGCAGCTCCATTCCATCCATCACCATATCATCCACCCAATTAACTTCGGACTCCTCCTGAATAATTTCTGTATGAGAAAAAAGCGAAACACTGAATTGTACTGGTAGCATCTTCCCCTTAGCTTGGAACAATTGTTTTTTGTTATAAGAGGCGAACCAGGCCGCCATACCACCACCGCACTTTCCATCTACTTGTATAATGAACCTATTACCATGGGTAACATTGCCGTATTTACTTAGGTGGGGGGCAGGTTTTAAGCGAAACTCCCATTCACTTGTATAAAGGGTGTCCTCCTCCCCTAACCCATAGACGGATAAGACACCTAGGCATACCCCCAATATTGTCTTTTTTAGGAGTCTTTTTGTACCCATGTTATCGCGTATAGAGCCCAGACTTTCTGAGCCTTTGTAACCAATGGGATGTGCTGCGTGCTGCGCGGTTTTATGGAGTTTGTTCTTTAACTGTCGCTCAAAAAGATAGATGGAAAAGCAACTCGCCACTGCGATTAAAATAACTTGATGAATAATGTTCATATAAGCCTCTGTGTTAATTGACGTGAGATGACAAAGAAAGTCAATTAAGCCAAACTACTATGGCGTGGAATTGCTAGGCTATGGCATGGCAATGAAGAGTTATGACAGGTTATGGCAATTTGATAAAACAAAGGGTTAATCGGTTAACATAACAAAAAGACGCACAATAATAGGATGCCAACCCCATGGATAAACTAATCACCATTATTGAAGATGAGCCGCATATCGGCGAAAACTATCGTGATGCGTTTACCAAGCGTGGCTTTAAAGTCTCCTTATACAGCGATAAAGAAACTGCACTGAGCGCAATGGCTAATCGTCTGCCGGACCTTGTACTAATTGATTTAGGCTTAGGTGCCGATGCTGATGCTGGCTTTGATATTTG
>CAWKZI010000219.1:0-4895 GCA_963854365.1 Gammaproteobacteria bacterium | reverse complement strand
GTAATATTTTTTGCCTGCTCGACGCTTTCTTCAACACTACGGACTATTCGATTCGGCGGCTGTTTTAAATCTAATTTATGAATGAGTTGCTGGAAGCGCTCGCGATCTTCAGCTCTATCAATTGCATCTGGCGAGGTGCCAATAACAGGTACTCCGGCAGCCTCCAGTCGCTTCACTAGGTTGAGAGGTGTTTGACCACCAAATTGAACAATAATCCCCACTGGCTTTTCCAACTCGGCTATTTCAATTACATCTTCGAAAGTTAGTGGCTCAAAGTACAAACGGTCTGAAATATTGTAATCAGTAGAAACAGTCTCAGGGTTACAGTTCACCATGATGGTCTCATAGCCGTCTTCTCGCATAGCAAGAGCCGCATGAACACAGCAGTAGTCAAACTCAATGCCTTGACCAATTCGATTCGGCCCGCCACCTAAAACCATTATTTTTTTACGATCAGAAGGCTTTGCTTCACATTCCTCTTCGTAGGTGGAATACATGTATGCTGTCGTTGATACGAACTCAGCGGCACAGGTATCGACACGTTTAAATACCGGCCGCACGTCAAAGTCATGACGCAATTTCTGCACTTCTATTTCCTTAACTTGAAGCAGCTGCGAGATCCGTTGGTCAGAAAAACCTTTGCGTTTTAAACGAAAAATTGAAGCTTTGTCTAAATCGGCAAGCTGCATTTCTGAAACGCGCTTCTCCTCTGCAATTAAATCTTCAATCTGAACCAGGAACCACGGATCAATCCCTGTCAGTTTGTTAATCATATCGGTACTCCAACCATGTCGGAAGGCATCTCCTATATACCAAATGCGCAATGCACCAGCCTCTGTCAATTCCCGCGTAAGAACCTCCTTCGCATTACTCAACCCGATATCCAGTATCGGATCGAAACCACACATGCCAGTTTCCAAGCCCCGCAAAGCTTTATGCAATGATTCCTGTAAAGTTCGGCCAATAGCCATCACCTCACCGACAGATTTCATTTGAGTGGTAATGCGATCATTAGCCTCAGGGAATTTCTCAAAAGTGAACCGAGGTATTTTAGTAACAACATAATCAATAGTTGGTTCGAATGATGCGGGTGTTACTCCATCAGTTATTTCATTGCGGAGTTCGTCGAGCGTGAATCCGATTGCCAATTTTGCCGCCACTCGGGCAATGGGAAAACCAGTCGCCTTTGAAGCCAGTGCTGAAGACCGAGACACCCGCGGATTCATTTCGATGATTACCAGCCGGCCATTTTCCGGATTAATTGCAAATTGGACATTTGAGCCACCAGTTTCAACTCCGATTTCTCGCAATACTGCAATCGCAGCATTTCGTAAAATTTGATATTCCTTGTCGGTGAGAGTTTGGGCAGGAGCTACTGTAATTGAATCGCCAGTGTGAATACCCATGGCATCGATATTCTCAATGGAACAAACAATAATACAATTATCTTTACGATCTCTGACTACTTCTAGCTCATACTCTTTCCAACCAATGAGTGACTCATCTATCAGTAATTCGCTGGTAGGAGAAAGCTCTAACCCTCGCGCACAAATTTCTTCGAATTCTTCTTTGTTGTAAGCGATGCCGCCACCACTTCCACCCATGGTGAAGGATGGTCGAATAACACAGGGCAGACCAATTTCTTCCAATGCCTTCTGAGCTTGATCCATGTCGCGCGCCATAGCGTGGTGTGGAGTCTCAAGTCCGATTGAGGTCATCGCATCATCGAATAACTCGCGATCTTCTGCTTTATCGATAGCCTCACAGCTGGCACCTATTAACTCAACATTATATTTTTCTAGAATGCCATGTCGGTTTAGATCCAGGGCGCAATTCAATGCCGTTTGCCCACCCATTGTCGGTAATATGGCATCTGGCTTTTCCTTGGCAATTATTTTCTCAACTATCGGCCACTTGATTGGCTCAATATAAGTAGCATCAGCCATAGATGGGTCAGTCATAATCGTCGCTGGATTTGAGTTAACAAGAATTACTCGATAACCCTCTTCTTTAAGCGCCTGACAAGCTTGGGCTCCAGAATAATCAAATTCGCAGGCTTGGCCGATAATGATAGGCCCCGCGCCAAGTATAAGAATGCTATTTATGTCGGTTCTTTTTGCCATATTTGTTTTTGCTTACTTCCTTCAATGAATATTAAACAGAAGAGTTATTATTTTTTATGGATTTTCATCAAATTAATAAAGTGATCAAACAACGGCGCTACATCATGAGGACCTGGGCTCGCCTCGGGATGCCCTTGGAACCCAAATGCGGGTTTATCTGTGCGCTCTATTCCTTGCAGTGAACCATCGAATAGTGATTTATGAGTGGCCGCTAAATTTTTAGGGAGACTATCGGCATCCACAGCAAAACCATGGTTCTGGCTAGTGATCAATACAGTACTATTTTTTAAGTCCTGGACGGGATGATTGGCACCGTGATGACCCAAGCGCATCTTGACGGTCTTGGCACCACAGGCTAGTGCCAATAACTGGCAGCCGAGGCAAATGCCAAATACTGGAATACTTTCTTGCAGTATTTCTTCTATCGCCGATATCGCATAATCACAAGGCTCTGGATCTCCAGGACCATTAGAGAGAAATACGCCATCAGGGTTCATTGCTAAAACTTCAGAGGCAGGAGTTTCTGCTGGAACCACTGTGACATGACAGCCACGAGCTACCAGCATGCGCAAAATATTGCGCTTCACACCGAAGTCATAAGCAACAACATTATATTCAAATTCGCTATGCTGTTGGTATCCATCGACAATATCCCAGACTCCTTCTTTCCATTCATAAGAGTCTGTCACACTGACTTCTTTTGCTAGGTCCATACCCTTCAACCCAGCGAATCTCTCCGCCATGGCGATAGCTTCAATATCACCACCTGCTTCAAAAGCAGCACCCGAAAGTACGCAGCCGTTAAGTGAACCTTTATCTCGCAACAAACGAGTAAGACTCCGGGTATCGATGTCAGCTATACCTACAACATTTCGTTCTTTCAGAAATTCATCGAGAGATTGTTGGTTTCGCCAGCTACTGGCAATAAGTGGCAAGTCTCGAATAATTAGCCCTGAAGCCCACACTCTATCTGACTCGTTATCTTCCTCATTAGTCCCAGTATTACCGATGTGAGGATAGGTGAGAGTAATTATTTGCTGTGCATAAGAGGGGTCCGTCAGAATTTCCTGATACCCAGTCATAGAAGTATTGAAAACTACCTCACCCGAGGAACAACCTTCCGCCCCTATAGCAATACCATGAAAAATACTGCCATTTTCCAACGCCAATGCAGCAGATCCAGCCACAATCACTCCTATTCTTGATAAATATTACGCACAAAAAAAAAGCGGAATGAAGAATTTCTTCACTCCGCTTTTTCTAAATTCGCAAAGGTTTCAGCATCCGACATACTGAGCGAGTATGTTATAAAAAACACTGTGCTCTTGTCTATGCGAACATTCCAGATTCAACAAAATAATGACAACTTTCACCGATTAAAGCTCCAATACATCTTGCATAGAATATAATCCGGCTTCCTGCTCGACAACCCAAGACGCAGCTCGCGCTGCTCCAGCCGCAAATGTCATCCGGCTACTGGCCTTATGAGTGATCTCAACGCGCTCGCCGAGACCAGCAAAAGTAACAGTATGATCACCAACGATATCGCCGGCTCTTACTGTAGAAAACCCAATCGTTGAACGAGCCCTCTCTTCACCTATGCCTTCACGGCCATAGACAGCAACTGCATCAAGATTTCTTCCTAATGTCTCAGCGATAACAGATCCCATTTTCAAAGCAGTACCGGAAGGCGCGTCCTTCTTAAAACGGTGATGAGCTTCACTGATCTCGATATCTACTTCTTCCCCTAACACTCTTGCAGCGTCTTGCAATAGTTTAAGGCAAAGATTTACCCCGATACTCATATTAGGAGCAAATACCACAGGTATTAATCTCGCCGCGTCAGCTATAAGCGCTTCCTGACCAACAGTAAAACCAGTTGTGCCTATGACAATTGCCTTACTATGCTTCTGACAAAGTGCCAAGTGCTGCAAGCTAGCCTCGGGAGAGGTGAAGTCGATCAATACATCGAAGTTATCCTGCTGAGTGCTGAGATCAGCAATTGTTGTAACTCCTAAAAATGTGCCCATAGCTAAAAGACCTGCATCAACGCCGAGGGTTGAATCATCAGCAAGCACGCTTGCTACCGCGACGCCTATATCAGCTTCGCTAGCGCTCACTGCTTCAACTAAGGTCCTACCCATTCGCCCTGCAGCTCCAGCTATAGCTACTCTAACCATGATTATTCCTATCCATTTAAAATTGCTGGCAAGTATACAACCGGACTAGGTCAAGCTAAACCTCCAGCTAACAAGGCGCCGGGGCAGCCAGGTTATATTGTAGCACCTGCTAATCGCAGCGCAGTCAGAACTGATCTGCGGTCATCGCCATTAAAGTCTCAGCCCCTGCCTCAACCTCCAATCTAAGCCCATTGATTTGGGGCAATAATCTACTCAGAAAGAACTCACCGGTTTTTATCAAACCCTCAAGATAAGATATGTCTGCATTCGGTTCTGCAGACGCGGCAAGAGCCGCAGCTAGAATTCTCTGCCACATGAAACAATAAAGCGTATTTCCCAAAAGTTCCATATAGGCATAAGATGCCGCTCCAACTTCATCTGGATTATCAGCAGCACTAATAATTACATGTTGTGTTGTCTCAGCCAGAGTTTGTTTGCAGACAGCAAAACTCTGCAAATAACCAAACATCGCATCATTGTCCGATTGAGTTTCAACAAACTCATCCATTTCGGTAAATAAAAGCGCTAGCAACTCGCCCTTGACTCGGACAGTTTTTCGTCCCATGAGATCAAGCGCTTGTATACCATTGGC
>CAWKZI010000218.1:0-4909 GCA_963854365.1 Gammaproteobacteria bacterium | reverse complement strand
TTAAGCTTTCTATTACTCCGCAAATCAATGAAGGTAATTCAGTTATCTTGGAGATAAAACAGGAAGTATCCGGAATTGTTGGCCCTTTAACTGGGACTGCTGACCTTATTACTAACAAAAGAAGTATAGAGACAACGGTTTTGGTTGATAACAATCAAATGATTGTATTAGGAGGTTTAAATGAAGATGATCTTCAAGAGAGCGTTTCTAGAGTTCCTATTTTAGGCTCTATTCCTGTTCTTGGGCGCTTGTTCAGATCTTCAGCTGAGTCTAGAGTGCAAAGAAATTTAATGGTTTTCTTGCGACCGAGGATCCTCATTGATTCAGCAGATGTCTCGACTCTGTCAGGTGAAAAATATAACTATATTAATGCTGAAGTTCTTCTGCGATCTTCTGCTGAAACTCAAGTAATTGATCTAACCGACTAACTTGATGGGGCTGACAACTAAAAGCGACTTACAAAATATTTCTCTTCCCTATGATTTTGCTAGAGTTCAAAGGGTCATTGCCTATTCTCAAGACTCTAAGCTAATTGTTGCATCTGAAAAGCAATTAACCTCAGAGCTTTATCAAGAGCTATCCAGGGTATTAAAAGCTAACTTTCATATGGAGGTTCTTTCCCCAGGTGAATTTGATAGTATTTTAACGCAGCATTATTCTTCACATGGAGATGAATCTAACCTTGAGGAAGATTTTTCAGAGAGTTTTGATCTTCAATCGTTTGCAAACACTCTCGCACCAACTGAAGACTTACTCAGCGGCGCAAATGATGCTCCTATTATTAAGTTAATCAATGGTGTTTTGAGTCAAGCAATTAAGGTGAGAGCTTCGGATATTCATTTTGAACCCTATGAGGATAACTTCATCATTCGCTATCGCGTTGATGGTATCTTGCGGGAGGTCTTGACTCATGACTCTAGGCTCTCAGCACCAATTATTTCGCGTCTTAAGATTATTGCTCGTCTAGACATTGCAGAACGGAGAAAACCACAAGATGGTAGGGTCTCTCTGTCACTGGGTGCCAACAAGGTTGATGTTCGAGTATCAACTCTACCTTCATCCTATGGAGAGCGAGTAGTCCTGCGACTACTAGACAAGAAAGCTGCTCAGATAAATATCACTGATCTAGGTCTGCCAAATTCAATTTTAGATACTTACAAAGCTGCTCTTGCTTTCTCCGAGGGTATTATTCTTGTAACAGGCCCAACAGGTTCTGGGAAAACAACTACCTTATATTCTGGGTTGCGTCACATTAGTGATACCTCGCAGAATATCCTGACAGTTGAAGATCCTATCGAATATACGCTTCCAGGAATTGGGCAAACCCAAGTGAATGTAAAAGCTGGCTATGATTTTGCTTCAGGCCTAAGATCAATTTTGCGACAAGATCCAGATATAGTGATGCTTGGAGAAATCCGTGATCTTGAAACAGCAAAAATTGCTATTCAAGCCAGTTTAACTGGACATTTAGTTTTATCGACAGTTCATACCAATAGCGCCATAGGTGCCATTGCTCGTCTTAGAGATATGGGCATTGAATCTTATCTGCTTGCTTCTAGTATTAGGTTGGTTATATCTCAGCGATTGGTTAGAAGACTTTGCGCTGAATGCAAGACTAAGATTACGCCCCCCGAATCTATTCAGCAAAAATTTGCGTTAGACTCTAATAGCCCCATTTATAAAGCTAATGGGTGTAACAGCTGTAGCAATTCAGGGTTTAAAGGAAGGGTAGCTTTGGCAGAATGTATTAGCATCACGGAAGATTTAAAAGCCTTAATACATGATGAAGCATCAGAAAATGCATTGGCTCAATGTGCGTTTAAAAATACTCTATCCATAGACGCTTCATCGACTAAATTATTGCTGGAGGGAGTTACCTCTTATGAAGAATTACTAAAAGTTCAAACTCATTACGATGCCAACATATAAATACTCTGCTGTTAACGTAAGTGGGAAAAAGGTTTATGGCATTTTAAGTTCTGCTTCGGAGCGATCTGCAAGACAGCAGATTAAAGCGGGTAATTTAACCCCTTTGTCTCTGGATCTCTCGCGAAATAGGTTTTACAGAAAACCCAAGGTCAACCAAAAAGATTTATTGTTTGCGACTAGGACCATAGCAACTTTGCTGGATTCAGGCATACCATTAGATGAAACACTAAAATCTATTGCCGCAGAGGTAGAAGATAAGTCTCTTTCTATTGCCCTGCATTCAGTGCGGGATGAGTTGTTGCAAGGCTCAAGGATAGCCGAGGCTATGTCTTCACATGAACATATTTTCAACGACACTTATCGATCGCTAATTGCTGCGGGCGATACAGCAGGAAATCTTCACATTGCATTTGCTAATCTTGCAGACTACCTTGAAGAGGCAGCTCTTGTAAGGCAACAGGTCGTCTCTGCGATGACATATCCTGCCATTCTTCTTACATTTTCAATTGGTGTGGTTTTTGCATTGTTAACATTTGTAATGCCCCAAGTCGTTGATCAATTTGTGAGAGCTGGAGCAACACTGCCTCTGCTAACTAGATCTCTCATGGTTCTTTCTGACTATGCCTTGGTTGCCCTGATAGGTCAGGCTCTTTTGGTTGTTGGCAGCTATTACATTTACAAGCGAATGTCCCAAAATAAACAAACAGCTATTCGATTTCATAGAAACTTTTTACGACTACCTTTGGTAGGAAGTTTTCTTTTGAATGCTGAGGTTGAGCGCTTTGCGAGAATTATGCATTTAATGCTGAAATCAGGCCTAAATTTAGATATTGCAATGCAGCAAGCACAAGTAGTGATTGCAAATAAATATATTGCTCAGACCATCGGCAATGCCCGCGCAGATTTGGTTGAGGGAAAAGATTTTATTGCCTCATTAAAAGAGGCTAATATTTTTCCTTCATTATTTATCCAATTGCTCTCGAGCGGATATAAGTCAGGCAATCTTATTTTTATGTTTGAAAAGGTCACTCAATACATGAAAGGAGAGATAGAGAATAAAAGAACCACAGTATTATCTCTCTTGGAGCCTCTGGTCATTATTTTTATGGGGGGTATTATTTTGTTAATTGTATTAGCAATTTTAATACCTATAATGCAAATGAACTCCATAGCTTTAGGATAACCATGATCTTGAAAAATAAACCAGGTTTTACACTAATCGAACTAATGGCTGTGATTGTTATATTGGGTATTCTTGCAACAATTGTTGCAATCAATGTTTCACCTTTTTTGCAGCGGGCCAATCTTGAGAAGGTCAGAGCTGATATATCTCAGGTAGGGAAGGCTTTAGAGTTATATAGATTCAATGAGATGAACTACCCAACAACAGAACAGGGCATTGAGGCATTGGTAAAGCCCCATGCAGAGTTAAAGAGACCTTACCTTTATCCTCAAAATGGATACATTAATTCCGTTCCTCTCGATCCATGGGGCCAAGAATATTTGTACCTTTATCCTGGGCAGAAAACTCAAACATATGATATTTACAGCTTAGGCGCTGACGGCCTAGAGGGCGGTGTTGGTGACAATGCTGATATCGGCAATTGGCTCCTAGAAAATTAAATCATTCTAATGGGTTCACCTTATTAGAGCTTCTGGTGACCTTGATGCTTATCGGTCTAATATCAACCGTTGTTCTAACTAACAGTAACTTTTTAACTAAATATCAGGCTGATCAAACGCACGCATACCATCTATTTATAGAATACTTATCCGAGGAAAGTGCACTGACTAAAAAAAATATTGCTTGGTTTATTGGCAATGATACTCAGCACATTGCTTTTTTTTCAGACAGCAGATGGTATGCTCAGACTCTAAAATCAGGCGTTCTACCTAGCATCAAATCAAGCACTCAATTCCAGGATAATCGTGGCTATGTATTTTCTGTAAGCGATAATAGAGAAGACCCATTCTTAGTGTTTTACCCATCTGGGCAATCGTCTGGTGGGGAAATTGTATTTGATGAAGCAGGCAATAATTTTATACTCAAAATTGATAAGTACTCTTCTGTTGAGATTCTGGAGAAAAAATTATAATGGTCAGGAAAGGATTTAGTTTGTTAGAAGTAGGGGTTGCGCTTTTGATTCTAGGTCTGGCTGTCACGGCTGTCTTTCAGTTTCTTAGCTCAACTACCTTGTCAGCTCTGAATTTAGAAAACAGGACATATGCCAGGCAGATTGCCAATAATAGACTGGCTTTGGTTCAAACGATCGAGCCATTTATAGGAATTAGCCAAAGAAACGGGCGAGAGGAGTTTGGGGGGAAATCTTTTTATTGGTCGGAGCAAATAGAAACAACATCTACTGAATTTTCTCAGCTCTCTATTAGAATTGGTCTCTCGCCTGAAGAAAATATCTATGAGCTCAGGACTTTCATTGAAAAAAAATAGACATTTAAAAAATGGATTCACCTTAATAGAGGTTCTAATCTCCCTGGTAATTTTAAGCATTATTACATTGATTACATCATCTTTTTTGCAATCATCCATTGCATCCAAAGAGATAGTATTCACTAAATCCTCTCACACTTTCCAATTTAATTTATTGTCAGATGCTTTGAGAGAAGATGTAGTTAATGCTGTAAATATACCCTTGCTTGATTCAAGAGGAGAGACGCAGCCAGAAACATTTCGTAGCAGGCTTAATGCTAACTCCCTTAAATTTATTACTAAGATTAGATCTGGAAAAACATTTTCAAATTCATTGGTGCAGGTTGAATACCAGCTACAAGATAATAAATTCATAAGGAAGGAGTTTTATGCTCCTGCTCCATCAGACCAAGATCAATTTTCTGAAACTATTTTGTTCGATAAAGTTAGCAATATGACATTGCAATTTTCTGATGGCAATGACTGGTTCAATGTTTGGCCAGCCGATCCCATAACCCAAAAAAAGCTACCCGTGCTTATCAAGCTAATCTT
>CAWKZI010000217.1:0-4913 GCA_963854365.1 Gammaproteobacteria bacterium | reverse complement strand
GCCATGGTAGTGGAGATTTCACGTTCTCCGCTGCTTGCCATTTGGCTACCAAACGTCTCCAAGTTTGGTATTTTCAGAGGGTAGGTTACAGACCTGCGTTGAGGAACAGGCTGCCCCAGCGGTTCACGCATTTTGCGTAAATATTTTAACTCCAAACTATTTTCCGGCGGGCGATAGTATGGAACATCTTTGAGCTCAGAGTCTTTTATCGGTATACCGAATCGATCACGAAATTTTTTCAGTGCCTCTATATCTAATTTCTTCACGGAATGTGTTGCATTTTGAGCTTCTGCCGCCGCACCAAAAGCATAGCCCTTTACGGTTTTAGCTAAAATTACCGTAGGCTTACCGTTAGGTTTTACCGCTTTTGCATATGCCGCATAGACTTTATAAGGGTCATGACCTCCTCTGTTCAAAGCCATAATGTCATCGTCTGAGAGATGTTCAACCATTTGCAATAACTCAGGACTTTTACCGAAGAAATGCTCTCTGGTATAGGCACCACCGCGGCTAGCATAGTTCTGAAATTCGCCATCAACGACTTCATCCATTCTCGACTGGAGCAACCCCTCGGTATCAGCTTGAAATAATGGATCCCAATGTCGACCCCAACAAACTTTTATTACATTCCATCCGGCTCCACGAAAAACTCCTTCAAGTTCTTGAATAATTTTTCCATTGCCACGAACTGGCCCATCTAATCTTTGCAGATTACAATTAACAACAAAGATAAGGTTATCTAGTTTCTCGCGACCTGCTTTACCAATAGCACCTAAGGACTCAGGTTCGTCCATCTCTCCATCACCGAGAAAAGCCCAAATTTTTCGATCCGAATTATCGAGCAAACCTCTGCTAGTTAGGTATTTTAAAATATGTGCTTGATAGATCGCCTGGATAGGACCTAAGCCCATAGAGACTGTTGGAAATTGCCAATAATCAGGCATCAGCCAAGGATGAGGGTACGACGACAGACCATTGCCATCGACTTCGGCACGAAAATTATCCAATTGACCCTCATCAATACGGCCTTCTAGATAAGAGCGCGCATAGATGCCA
Source organism: Gammaproteobacteria bacterium (assembly GCA_963854365.1). Lineage (GTDB taxonomy): Bacteria > Pseudomonadota > Gammaproteobacteria > Pseudomonadales > Pseudohongiellaceae > UBA9145. The sequence goes on along the minus strand of CAWKZI010000217.1, from coordinate 3,857 downwards.
GGGGATGAATGTCCCTGAAAGTAAATCAGATCGCCTTCATGATGTTCATTAGGACCGCGAAAGAAGTAACTGAAACCAATATCATAGAGGGTTGCAGCGGATGCAAACGTTGAAATATGTCCGCCAATACTCGGGTTGCGGGTATTAGCACGCATGACCATCGCTAAAGCATTCCACCGAATAATTCCTCGGATTTGACGCTCCATAAACATGTCGCCAGGCATACGCTCTTCATTCAGGGGTGAAATAGTATTGCAATAAGGGGTATTTACCACGCTATTCGGCGAGTAGGCACCCGTCCGCACAGCATCTTTAGTTAACTGGCTAATTAGGTAATGAGCGCGCTCAATACCCTCAACTTCTATTACCGACTTCAGAGCGTCACGCCACTCTTTAGTTTCTTGTGGGTTGCGATCGTCGAACTCAGTCATCTTAACCACCAATTCTTATCTAGAATCACCACAAACTTCCTTATTGTTATATTATGTAATTTAATTACATATTAGATCAAATTTTATCAAATAAAGTGATTTATTCCAAGTAATATTAATGACTTATGTAGTATTACTACATTTTTACTCAAAAAACCTAAAGTAGCTTTTCCATAATTTCGTGCGCTAGTTCAATTAGTTATAATAAACAACTTGTTCGGCGTTGTCTTAAGAGCCTTCAAAAATCGGGCTTCCCAGCTTATAACTACAAAACTTACTTCAAATAACCTCTAGGCAACTTATTCGACGATAATTATCAGTCCATTTTACCTTTTTGACAGATCGTAAACCTTAAAGCCGTAAGCCAAAAATTGTAATTAGCGCTAGTATAGATAACCAAATAACCTGACTCCGTTCCAGCAAACCTTGAAGTGTCCTTATTTCCCGCACCACCTTCGTCCGAGATTTGTCGTTTACCGAATCAAGGTCAGAGTCAGTATTAAAAACTGTGCCAATCGAAAGTGCGCAATTTGCATAATTAAATATCTGAGCAGTATTATCTGACTCTTTACTAAATACCCAAAATTTCTCTTTTACAGACTTAAAACCGCTCTCAAAATTTCCCGCTAGCGAAAAAGTAATAGCTACCAATCTCATAGGAACCCATTCCAATATCCCGATGATAACTGACACTAGATTGATCTGGTTCACATTTTGATCGGGGCTATGACTGTCTCGAAGCTGATAATTGATATAACAGAATAAAATTGCGATTGGACCCGCTAACATATACCAAAAAAGCATAACAAATATGTTTTCAAAACAACGATAAGTTAAGAACTTCTTAAACTCCTGAAGGAGAGATTCTAGAGTAATATTTCCGGTGGAATCCATTGATACCAAGTTGTCTTGCAGGTATCTAGCACAAGCTTCCATATCGGCATCATTCCAGTTAGAGAGGAAATTACTAACCAAACGCCCAAGTTGAATGCGGTCAAACGTCATTAACAGAACGAGTATGTGAATAATCATCGTTAGGACACCATAGGCTGAATCCGCCACGACAAGGAGTAATACAACAAGCAGAAAAGTGGGGGTCGCATAAACTATTATGGTTCCAATTAACCAAGCGAGACGAAAATTGCTAGGTAAATTTGATACGTACTGCTCAATTCTTCGTCTAAGTTTAAAAACCCAACTATCATCGAATCGATCAAAATCTTTTAGCCAAAAAGTGTTAATTGCTAAACAAATCAGTATGACTAAAAAATTCATGCCTTTTCGCCTTAAGCTCTCAAGTTAATATGCAGCCTACTTTGCAGTAACCGCAGATTTGTATCGCGCCCAGTCAAAAAATGGTCCAGGGTCTGTTTTTCTGCCAGGGGCCACATCACTATGGCCTACTATTCTATCGTGATTCAAACTCGGGTAATTTACGAGTAGCAACCTCGTAATTTCAATAAGGGCAATATATTGCGTTTCGGTAAATGGCTCAAAATCTGTCCCCTCTAATTCAATACCAATTGAAAAATCATTGCAGTTGCCTCTACCACAGTAGGCTGATTCACCGGCATGCCACGCTTTCTGATTAAAAGGGACAAATTGAGTTACTAAGCCATCTCTTTCTATCAAGAGGTGGGAAGAAACTTTAAGAGCGTGAATCTGTTCAAAATAAGAGTGATCAGAAGGGTCCAACGTATTATTGAACAGTTTTGCGATGTAGCCACCTCCATATTCTCCAGGGGGTAGGCTGATATTATGAATAATTACCAAGTCCGGTTTAATATCCAGAGATCGTGGGCTTTGGTTAGGAGATTCAAGGAATTGAGCCTCGCTGAGACGAAAGTTCTGAATAGAAAATAGCATTGCTGAATAATTTGTTCCGTTATGTATATTTCGTCGAATTTAAGCAATATCATTAATAATAGCACAAGCGTTCATTAGCCTTTGCAGCTCTGTTTCTTGCTGGCATTGCATCACTCCAGAGAGCTATTGAATAGGTCTAACGAAAGATGCTTTACATATCGCCGAAATCGATCGCCCTCTTTGATACAATTAGATCTATTTTACTGATTTCGACAAGCATGACTCCCCACCTCTAATAAATTGCCAAACCAGTGTGCCTTTTAGTTACCTAAACACTAAATGAATGATCATAAACCTAAAAGTTTACTTGCTTGAACTTTTTCATAATCGCCGTCGCAACTTTCTATTAATACCCGGATAAGACATAATTCCAGCGATGTCAAACCCAAACCCTAAGAACCCAGGGAAAAACATCGGTCAGGGAATGCTTATTCTCTGCTTTGCCCTCGGGCTACTGGCACTAACAGCATTCTTCGACGACTGGCTCGGGAGTCAATCGAACCCTAATCAGCGACCTGAATTTTATGAAGATGCTCTGGGTAACCGTGATGTAGTATTGGAAAGAAACCGACAAGGACATTATGTAAGCGGCGGCTCAATCAACGGAGTGGCAGTAACCTTTTTACTGGATACTGGTGCTACGGATGTAGCTATTCCCCAAGAAATCGCAAGCGCTGCCAATCTCAAACCTGGACGCTCTAACCAAGCCAATACTGCAAACGGAATCGTCACCGTCTACGCTACTGAAATCGAAATCCTTAAAATTGGTAATATTAATCTTTACGGAATCCAAGCAAGCATAACGCCAAGCATGTTCGGAAATACAATACTATTGGGCATGAGTGCTTTGAAAGAAATAGAATTTACGCAACGTGGCTCGACTCTAACACTGCGCCAGGTACCCGAATCCTGAAATATATTCATACTTCCTTAAACAAAGCTATTTGCTGGTGAGGTGAACCGATCTGAGGACCACTTTCATCACAAGAATAAAGCTTTCCCCGCAGTTATTAAAAGTCACCGCATCATAAGCTATACAAGTCCTTGGAATTGGAACTGGAATTGTTATACGGTAAAGCTCTGCAATACAACACCAACAACCTGTATTAGCAAAAACTTAAAAGCAGGGCTTTGACGTATCGCTCTTCAAAAACTGTTATGCAATTCTTTTAGACTTCTCCTAAATTCAATCTTAAGTATTGACTATTAGAAAACTGAGTGAGGTAAGGCAAATTTTCTAGTCAGAGTGGGAATCTGGTTCGAGCGATGAATGCATTCACTGCAGAAAGCACATTTTGGCTCTTATCGCGAACAACGAAAACTGACTCTTCGCGTTGCCCCGGCGTAAGGTCATGGTGATCGATTAAGATTACTTCGTCACCATGCGAAGGAATAACCTGGCCATCGAGCGCATAATATTCGGCTTCAGCGATGGCATCTAGCCGCCCGACGTCGAACTCTGCGTAAAGCTGAGCAAACGTGTCGGTTGTTTTGATGATGACGCCACTCGGCGCACGACGATTAATATCACGTTCAGCAGCCATCCCGGAGACAACACCA
>CAWKZI010000216.1:0-4938 GCA_963854365.1 Gammaproteobacteria bacterium | reverse complement strand
GGGGTCTTGGTAGGCTGAGGGTTATTCCGCGATTCGACTCCTCGGGACTTGTAAGTTAGATGTGGGCAAATAATTTTAGTAGGTACACATGGGGGCAAGTGGACTACATTATTTTCATTTAGTTTCCTTCCGTCTTCTAAGACGAGTAACCCAACTTCATTAACGGTGACCCAGTGCGTGACACCTTCCACAAGGATATGACGTTTTTCTTTCCTAGGACCATCAAGTACAGACATTGTTAGACCTCAAACCAAATGTGAATGTTCCCGGTGCCATGCGCATTCTCGTATTCTGAGAGGGGCGTCCCTATTGCGGTACAATCAATACCCCCCAATGCGCCAATCATCTGAAGGTAATGGGAGCCCCATGCTTCCCATGGTAGTTTTTTATATTCAGATTCAAACTTTTCTATTATTATAGCGTGCTCTCCTCGAGACAGATGCTCTATCGCTTGGTAATCGCTTTTTCTATTGTATTCCGATGAAACGTTATCTGGATGGTAGATGCGAGGATTTTTTGGAGTCTCGTTAATATTTTTAAATTTATGACTTAATGCGCCGGACGCGAGAAGTACAAAATCTAGTCCGCTTCTCTTGATTGCTTTCTCAAGGACTGCACCCATTTCCAAATAATTTTTGGTAGAAGCTGTTTGGCAAGAACCTACAGATATTACTTTCTCATCGTCTACTAACGCGTTTACGATGTTGATCGTAGCATAATGTCTTGTCATCGTTGGCTCATCAATAGCTCTTGCAATTACCCCATCTTCACGTGCTACTTCCTCACATAATTTAGCAAATTCAGGTGCGCCCTTATAGGCATACTTCTGACCATGGAGATACCACGGCATCTCATCGGAAACATAAGTTCCGGAATAGTACTCGCCAGCATCAAGAAGATGGCAGCCAGTAGTAAACCAATGAGTATCAAGTATGACTATGATATCAGGATTGACACTATCTATTTTTGCTCTCACGCGAGCAAAGCCCTCGATAAGGTCAGAATCCTTGCCATTACCGGCAGTCACTCTAAATTCTTCTGGTTGAAATAGGCCTGGATGGTGAGATACCAATGCAGCGCCAACTATTTTTCCTGAGGTCAAATTTACTGACTCCTATTTCTGAGCAAAGTTGGGAACGAATGGCTTTTTGGGAATAATTACATCTTTTATGTCGCAGAAGAATTCAAAGCTCCAGTCGCCACCTTCACGACCTATGCCAGAATTTTTGCACCCTCCAAAAGGTGCAGCCAAATCTCGAATTCCAAAAGAGTTTACCCAAATAAAACCTGTTTTGACTTGAGTCGCTACTTGTTGCGCATGCGCTTGTTTGCCAAAGCAAACACCACCCAATCCATATTTCGTCCCATTGGCCATTGCAATAACTTGTTCATCTGACTCGAATGACTGAAGAGTTAAGACCGGTCCGAAAACTTCCTCTTGAACGATTTCATCTTCTTGATTTACATTACTAAGCATCGTTGGAGCATAGTAAAGGTCGCCAGCCTTATGTGTTTTTCCACCCCATAAGATCTTAGCTCCTTTTCCAACTGCTCGGTCAACATATCCTTGGACACGTTCTAATTGCCGAGGATGTATTAAAGGTCCTACCTCTGTTTCCTCCACTTGCGGGTTACCAATTAACAAAGCGGATACATAAGATTTCATTTTTTCAACGAATTCGTTATAAATCTTTTTATGTACCAGAAAGCGAGTCCCTGCCAAACAAACTTGCGTAGCATTCCGATACATTAGGGCGCCAGTTTTTGCTGCCTGCTCAATATCGGCATCTTTTAATACAATAAAAGGAGATTTTCCACCTAGCTCTAGGCTACAAGGGACAAGGTTCTGAGCAGCAAATTTTCCTATATGTTGAGCTGTAGGGATAGAACCGGTAAATGAAATGCGAGCGAGCCGAGGGTCTGATATTAGAAATTCGCCGGTCGGAGAACCTGGCCCTTGAACCATATTTAAAACGCCTGGAGGGAGTTCTGCGGCGTCAGCTGCTTCGAGCAGCAAGGCGCTTGATAAAGGGGCCCACTCGGGAGGTTTGATCACGCAAGTGTTGCCTGAGGCCAATGCTGGCCCTAGCTTCCATGTGGTCAACATTAAGGGCGCATTCCAAGGGGTAATTATAGCGCAAACCCCAGCAGGGTCATGACGCACATGATGAGTAGCTTGTGGTGTTTCAATAATTCTATCTTGTAATTCAAGAGCAGCTTCTGCAAACCAAGTGATATTGAGCATTGACCTTGGAATGATCCCATGTTTTAGACGGGAAAGTAGGATCCCTGAATCAGAAGATTCAACTTCGCTAATTGCATCTTTCCGCTTCCCTATTTCCGCGGCAAAGCGCTGGAGATATGGTAGGCGTCCTTCAGCGCCTAGACTGGCCCAAGCTGGAAATGCGGCTTGGGATGACTCGATGGCAGTATTGACGTTGGCTTCAGAACCTAAAGAGATTTCTGTTAGGTGTTCGCCATTAATTGGGGAAAAGACATCAAAATGACTGTCTCCTTCAATCCATTTACCATCGATATAATGAGAGGTAGAAACCGAGTGTCCTCTTATCATGGACATGCTATTAATTCCTGTTTTATTGAATGATTTTATAATTTAGATGCAGATTTTTAGGAAACTATTTAGAGGCGTTTAAATGTTTACTAACGAGAGCTGAAATTATCTATTTGATCAGCATAGCGAGCGTAACCGACTTCGCTATCTAGAACTACAACACCATTTGCTTCAGCAAAATCAGAAAAAGTTCGTATCATATTTTTAACTCGTACAGGATAGGCCATACTCAAATCATTGGTTTCTCCAGGGTCCTGCAGCAAATTGAATAATTCCCACTTTTTCAGTTCCCAATTCCAAAGCAGTTTCCATTCATTTTCCCAGGTCGCCTTGTTTCCATAACTTTCCATCGCAAGACTGTCGCGAACTTTTCCTATCGATGCAGGGTCACGTAATCTATGTGCAGCTGAACGACCTTGTATTTCATAATTTTGATTAGATGGAACATTAGCAAATTCCATAAGTGTCGGCGCAATGTCCATAATTGAAGTCAACGAATCCATTCGAGAATTTGCTTGAATCGAATTAGGAAGGGAGATAATAGCTGGAACACGGACCCCGCCTTCACCTAAGAAGCTTTTATATTGATTTAAAGGCCCAGCGCTAACATGGGCCCAGCCACGACTAAGGGTGACATAGGAGTTAGCTTTCCCCATATTTTCAAATGATTGATCAAAATTAGAAGGCAGCCAGTCTCGATTATCCGCAAGACCGTTTTCGATATCATTACCCTCCGGGCCGTTATCAGAGAGAAAAACAATCAACGTATCATCATATTGATTTGTCGCTTTAAGATAATTGATAAGCCTGCCAACCTCAGAATCAAGGTATGCAATCATCGCGGCATATAGTTCCATTCGGCGAGCTTCTCTCTCGCGGACTTCTGATGAAAGCTCTGACCATGAGCCAAGCGCTTTGGGGAATGGAGGTATTTCGGCATTTTTCGAGAGAAGACCTAGATTTTTTGCGGACTCAATGCGGCGCGCACGGACTGCTTCCCAACCATCGGAATATACTCCATTAAATTTATTTTCCCAATCAGCAGGAATCTGTAATGGCCAATGAGGTGCAGTAAAGGCAAGGTATGCAAAGAAAGGGTTGATTTCTTCTTGTTCGCGATTTTCAATGTAGTTAATTAATTTATCTACATAAAACCGAGTTGAATAAAAGTCATCTGGAAGAGAATCAACTAATTTATCATCTTCATAGTATGTGGCAATTGGCACTGCTGATGTTTGGCCTGCCGCATCTGCAAAATGACTTGCTCCTCCTTCCTCCAAATAAAACGCTTTTCTAAAACCACGGGCATAAGGCGTTGAGTCCTTAGCACTACCTTGATGCCACTTACCTGCCATAACAGAGTAGTAACCTGCCGAAGTGAAATTCTCGACAAAGGAATCAATATGATCTGGCCATTTGCCGCTGTAACCTGGTTGACCTCTCAATACTGGTAAACGTTGAGCGGCTATTGGATTAAATCCAAACCCGACGGAATGGCTGTCCATTCCGCTAAGAAGCATGGACCGTGAAGGAGCACAAGTTGCATTAGCATAGAAATTTGTAAGCAATGCCCCCGATTTAGCTAGCGCATCTATGTTAGGAGTTGGGATTTCGCTTCCGTAGGCTCCTAGGTCGGAGAATCCTAGGTCGTCAGCTAGTATAAGTAAAACATTAGGTCGCGCAGTCACTAGTTGTTGATGATCTGGAGTATTTTTAATGCAGTTAGTAAGCGTCGCACAAAAGAGGGTTATGAAGAAATATCGAGATAATACTTTAGCTACAGTCACCACTGTTATAATTTCTCCGCTTGATTCGCAACTATGCGAATTACCATTTCATACCCAGAAGATACTCGATTTACTATCAGGAAACACGCGGAAAAGCATACTTTGCACATCTAGAATCGCTTTTAGCAGGGTAGGTAGCGATTTTCCGGCCCACTCGCACGTTAGTGTTTATTTTAAGAAGTAATGTTCGCTCTAAGAATATCTATCAATGCATCCCATTACAGGTTTTTCTTATGTCATACCGCAAAAAAGCTTGAAGTATTTACTACTTTTATTGGCAAAATACTTCTATTGTTTGAATTTATTTAAAATCAATTTTGTTGTTGAATAAGCGTCTGATTAGTTGCTAAGTTCAGGTAATAAGAGCTCGCTGCCAACAGTTTGCTGGACATCGAAGGCCTTCAAAGTCATCGCAATAAAACTGTAATACCCAACCAAGCCGGTTATATCCACAACACCCTCATAACCAAAAATATTCACTGCACTAGCAAATGTCTCGGCGCTGACTTTTTCTTCACTTACTAATTCGCGAGTGAAACTAACAATAGTTCTCTCAGTTTCTCCAAAGCCATCTATCGT
>CAWKZI010000215.1:0-4946 GCA_963854365.1 Gammaproteobacteria bacterium | reverse complement strand
CGGTGATACATACGTGGCCATAGGCTCTGGTAATTATCAGGGAATAGCAGGATTCTCTGTCGCAGATGTAGCAATTCCAGAAGGTGGCCAGCTTTTTGTATTTAAGCTAGAGAAATAAATATCGTAGCACCCACACAAAAAAGCCCTAAACTATAGGGCTTTGAGGATTTTCTTGGAGTTCTCCAGAGCTTGCTGGAGGCTGGGGCTGAATATTTATCCCAAACCATTGTTATATAGAGATATTAAATTTATACAGTTAGACGATGCCATCAAATAGTTTTGTCACTCACCCCCGGGGTACCGCCCACACTTGTCCAAGTAGGTTCCATCGCACCCCTATACATACTGCGTTGAATGAATGGTTAGTTAATTATTAAGTTTACGATATCACGCTACTAACTTCTTCTCTCTGTCACATATTGGGCTTGGTGAAGGGCGTTTTTTCTATCTTAAATAAAATAAATATTAGGTGCTTAAATTCTAAAAAAAATCAACTAGACTAGGTATAAATTCTAGAAATTAGAACCGTAACTTATTAGTAGAGGTAACATATGGAGCCAAATTTTGATGCACTACAGTTAATAGCTGAGCTTGCTCTAGGCATAGTTGGCTTCTCAGCAATATTAATTGGTTTAAGTAGAAGTTCTGATGGGTTTAGTGCTCCAGATAATTTTCGCATCCAGCTTTTATCTTATTCTGCTTTTGGGGCAATGTTTGGCTCTATTCTTCCTTTTGCTATCTTTAGTGATCGGAATTTAGAATTAGCTTGGCTAATTAATTGTTGGATCATATGCATTTATTCAGTCATAGGACTATTAGTATTTCCTAAAAAAATGCTTTTACTAAGAAAACAAGGACATAAAGAAATTTTTCCCATTAAAGTTTATTTTTTCCAAACTGGCATATTATCAGCTATTTTTATTATCTCTGGATTGATGATAACGGGACATTTAACTGAACTTACAAATATATATATTGTTTGTTTGATTTTGTTTTTATTGCAAAGCACGGTAGCGTTTATTAGAACGATGTTTGTGAGAGTGCATTAGGTAATGATTAAGGGGGAATAAGAGCGCGGATATAAAATCTCAAGAATAATTTTGAGCAGGGTGACTAGATCTAATCTAGATATATTATCCATTTGTTAGGTAGAATTTTGATTTGAGGATGGGCTGAATCTTCAGCATGAAGGCTCAACAATCACGATTGACATTGCGCATCAGGGTGAGCGTGTTAGGGAGGCGCTACGAAAGATGTGAAGTGAGATTAATTTTCTCCCAGAAGTGTGGTCATGTATATTCGTTTTATTGTTGGTTCGGGGCTGATCCGTAATGAGGTGCTACTGTCACAACGTGATTTAAAATTTCGCGGTGATGTCAGAAATTTTGAACTCTAATCCTTTGACGTGGGTGCGGTGCTAGCAAGACTTAAGTCGGTATACTAAGAAATGGAGGATAGAGTTCCGCAAGAGAAAAAATGGTTTCATTTGTCAATGTCTCGATAATTATCAGCGCTGAAATCAGCGCACCCACCCCCTTGTACGAGGATTGTTTCATCCCACCCCTATACATTCTATTTTTGATTTTGAACTTCGTGCCTTGCGATAAACCGCTTCGATAACCTTTTATGCCAATATAGATTACTGCGGTAAGGAAATTTCCATTAATGGCCAGGGAGATGGATTGCTCGATGCCTTCGTCATTGGGCTTAAACAGGCTATTAATATTAATATTGATTTGGAAATTATGGAATATGGTGAGCACGAGCTGGGGCAGGGTGCCGATGCGGAAGCTGTAACCTATATTCAATTAAAATGCGGAGGCAGACGTTATAGCGGTGTTGCAATCAGCAAAGACATAATTGCTTCTTCTCTCAATGCGTTTATGGGCGCGGCCAGCTTGATGTTAAGTGAGCATCGCTCAGGCGCTTAATATGCGCTCGCTCTCAAAATTAAGGTTCGTAGCATATCGACCGCTTTGCTCAGGTAGTGCCGCTCACGAAGCTGACTCCAAAAAATGGTTTGTCTGGCAAAAGAGTTAGCTGCCTGCTTTGTTCCTTTTTTCTTTTTCGCTCCCACAACCTCTCGAGTAGCACTATCCCTGTGTATCTCATGCCTCAGACTTCGTAGTTTCAGCTAAGCCATTTCCTATTTTATCTAAATAATAATAAGAATGATTTGCATCTACAGTAGCATCTGCTATTATTTCCCTCGTCGATCTAAATGATAATGATTTGTATTTAGAATATTTTTGGAAATAAGCTCTCTCCTATTGTGAAGATAGGACGGCGATGAGCGTGTGAGGTAGTGATGTTAGTAAGAAAAGAAATTTACGTATCAGTAGGTGTTGCATTAGGGCTGTTAGCCAACCCTGCGTTGGGCCAAAATCAAGAGCAAGAAAATGAGAGAACAATCGAAACGGTAAGAATCGTGGGCTCTCAGGCGGATGCTCGTGCAATTGCGGGCTCAGTCAATGTCATTACCACAGAAGAGCTAGAAGTCTTCGAATATACGGACATACACAAAATTCTCTCTAGTGTACCAGGCGTCAATTTTCGCCCTGAGGAAGGATTTGGTTTGCGGCCTAACATAAGTATTCGTGGCACTTACGCTGATCGCTCGGGGAAAATTACGCTGATGGAGGACGGGGTGCTTGTCGCCCCGGCACCTTACGCAGCCTCATCTGCGTATTATTTCCCAACAACCGGGCGCCTCGCTGGCGTTGAAGTCCTAAAGGGCCCGGCTGCGATTGCTAATGGGCCATATACAGTGGGCGGAGCAATAAATATGCTCAGCACCCCGATCCCTCAGAGTTCGCAAGGGTTCTTTAATCAAGAGGTGGGTCAAGATGGAGCCTACAGAACTCATGCTACTTATGGCAATTCAGGGGAAAATTATGGATTCCTTGTAGAAGGTCATGTCTGGGAAAGTGATGGTTTTGATACCATTCAGGATGAGTCAGGCGGGACAGGGTTTCGTAAAGATGATTTCTTGGCTAAGTTCAGAGTTAACAGCGACCGAGGCTCAGATGTATATCATGAGCTAAATTTTAAGTACCAGTGGTCTGAAGAGTCTTCGGATCAAACTTATGTTGGGTTGTCAGATGCCTCCTTCAGAAACGACGCACATGAGCGCTATGGGATGACAAAATATGACAACATGGATAACGATCATGAGGCGTTATCTCTAAATTATTTATTAGATGTTGGTGATTTTGAATTGAGTGCAACGGCATATCAGAATGACTTTGCTCGTAACTGGTTTAAAGTTGATAAGATTGATAATAACAAGGTCTACGGGATTGGGAATGGCATCAATGATATAATTGGTGCAGCAAACGAGGGTAGTGTTGACGCGACCGCGATACTCAACGGAGATAATGCTAAGGCTGTTCAGATAAAGCTCAAGAATAACAATAGAGCCTATGAGTCGAGCGGCATTGACTTGAAAGCAAGTTGGAGCAACGAGATGCACCATGTCACTGTCGGATACAGGGATACCGAAGACAGCGAGGACAGAATGCAGTGGTATGCTACAGCGGATTGGATGGATGGAAAGATGGGATCTCTCGTCGAAGGACCTATGCCTGGTTACTCATCTAACAACCGAGTTACAAGCGCTGAAGCTACTGCGTTTTATATTAACGACGTCATCAGTCTTGGTGATTTAACGGTAAACCTAGGCTATCGCACCGAGGAATGGACGATTGTTCAAGAGCGATATGTTGATACAGCGCGCAGCGCTGTCAATAAGGGTAAAGGCTACCCCAAGACACTAGCTGACTCGGATAACGGTCTGTTTGGCGTCGGTGCTATTTACAATGTCAGTGATAATGTGAGCGTATATGCTGGATTCCATGAAGGATTCACGCCCACATCGGGTGGCGCGGATCCAGAGCAGGCTGACAACACAGAAATTGGAATTCGATATTCTTCAGGGGCAACATTTGTAGATTTTGGCTACTTCAATACTGATTATCAAAATATGTTTGGTAGTTGTACTGCTTCAGGAGGTGCCTCAGGCGAGTGTGAAATCGGAGACTCGTTTAATGCAGGAGAGGCCAAAATATCTGGCCTAGAGATTGTTGCGCAAACTGTCCTAGAGTATGGAAAGATGGTATTCCCATTGAGGCTTAGTTACACATCAACGGATGCTGAATTTCAAAATACTTTTTCTAGTTCATTTTGGGGTGATATAAGTGCAGGAATGTCTATTCCTGACCTACCAGACTCGCAGCTTGCATTAAGTGCGGGTTTTGATACCGGAGACGGTTGGTCGGGTGCGGCAACCCTCTATGCTTTTGGGGGTACGTGTTCAGTCGCGAGTTGCTTAACCGGTACAAAGGTGGATAGCTATAACTCTCTTGATCTAAGTCTTACCAGGGAAATTAATGAAAATTATGATATCTATTTTGTAATGAGCAATGTTGCAGACAATGAAGATATAGTCGCAAGAGCGCCTAAAAATGGCGCTAGGGCACAAGCATCAAGGATAGCAACGATCGGAGTTAGGTTTAGATTCTAAAGCGTGTTTAGAGATTATCTTCGAGAGAAGTAAGCTAAATGATAAATAGCTATTGATGCCTGAAGACGTGTGCTGTTTGCTTTGAGAATAGCAAGCAGGAATGTAAAAATCTTCCTTCTTGAACAGAACCGTGATTATTTAAAATCTTGGTTCTGTTTTTTTTATGAGGCAATAATAATTTTACAGTTTGATGTAGATTTAGATCATAACTTTTCCGGCGAAACTGTCGAGCAATAATGGAGTTTAGTGGTGATGGGAATAAAAAAAATATTTGCTTACGTGCTTAGCATAACAGTCTTTATGGTCGGAATTGTGAGTGCTGCAGAAGTTAACGTTTATTCGGCACGAAGCGAGGACTTGATTAAGTCTGCTTTGGATCGGTTTAGTGAAGAGACTGGCATTGAAGTTAACTTGATCACCGAGA
>CAWKZI010000214.1:0-4953 GCA_963854365.1 Gammaproteobacteria bacterium | reverse complement strand
AAATGGAATTCTCCAAAAGCCAAGTGCAGCTAATGGATCGACTTAAAACCCGCGGCCCCCAATCGGTTAAAATTCTTGCAAAACAATTAGATATGACAACTATGGGCGTTCGCCAGCACTTGACAAGTTTGGCTGAAAAAAGCTGTGTCGACCAAACTCAAGAAGAAAAGCAAACCCGTGGGCGACCAGTGCATCTATGGAGGTTGACAAAAAGAGGACACCAGCAATTCCCTGACGCTCACTCGCAAATAACTCTTGAACTCATTGATGTGCTTAGAAAAAACTTTGGAGATAGCACATTAAATGCAGTAATTAATCATAGAAATGAGAAAGTTAAAAAAGGTTACGAGTCCCACCTAAAAGCTACAGGCGGAGACCTCCAAGCTAAAATTAATACTCTAGCAAATTTACGTAATGAAGAGGGGTACCTGGCAGAAGTTAGATTAGTACCTGATGGCTGGATGTTAATAGAGAATCATTGTCCTATTTTTGCAGCTGCAGAGAGCTGCCAGCAATTCTGTCAATCTGAATTAGAAACGTTCCAAGAACTTTTTGCCGATACTGCCGAAGTTCATCGTGTTGACCATGTCCTAACCGGAGCTAGACGCTGCGCCTTTAAAATAAAACCCCTTTCCTAAACTTCTAGCAGCATAATTCAAGACCAATCAAAACTAATTGGGGTCAAAGCCATTTTATCAGTGCGCTTCTTCAAATTAAGGCTACATTCTCTTGTTAGAAACAAAAACATCGCCAACGGTTAGGCTTAGCATTAAAACGGCAGTTGCAAAATTCTATACCTGTTATAATCAAACACTTATCTAGGCAATACGTTCAAACACCCGCCGAATCCGGACTAGCGGACTAAAGGTCTTACAATCATGTCTTCTAAAAAGCGTAATCTAATCCTCGCGCTATCAACAGTGTTGATTCTAATTTTTGGCATTTTCCCAAAATTAGTCGGGCTGGGCATTCGTTATGCTGCCGATACCAGTCTAAACAATTTAGTTCCGCCAGAGACTCGCGGGCAGTTAGAGGTAAATGAAAACCATTTCGAAAATGGCTGGTTTAGTAGTTCAGGGACAGTAACCGTTGCATACTCCCCCACAGGCTCTGACGTTATTAGTCTAAAACTTCAGTTTGATATCAGTCACGGACCACTTTTGTTTACTGCCGAAGGACCCAGATTAGGGCTTGTCTACTCCAGTATTACACCGCAAATTGAAGGCAATGAATTTACAGAAGCCTTATTCGAAATACCAATAGAATTTCCAACATTAATCATCGAATTGCTTGTAGGCTTTAACCAATCTGTACAAGCAAGCTTTAACCTGGAAGCTTTCGATTACTCCAGATCCGGAACCAGTCTAGTTTTTGAAGGATTCGAAGGTAACTTTAAAACGAATTCTGATCTCTCTGCAGAATTTGATCTCGCTATTGGCAAGCTGCAGGCGATTGAATCTAAAACTTCCAGTGCCTTCACTCTCGAAGGACTGAGCCTCTCAACTACAACTGAACAAATAAATAACCTGATATCACCAAGCTATACTGTGATGACAATTCCTTCAATAAGTAGCAGTAGCCCATTCGCGTTTACGGCCGAAGGGATCTCCGCCGCCTCCACTCTACAAGCTTCAATCGCCGGCCCTGATCATATAGATATCTCCCAACAATTTGCCATTGCAAACATAGACAGCGATATTCCGCTCGCTTCATTGTCTTGGCTTACTGAAATTAACGAATTAAACATTTTGCTCCTACGGCGCTACTACGAACTGTTGGCCAGTTTACAATCTCAAATCAGTACTAATGGCGGCACCTTCGATGTACAAGTCAATCAACTCGCCCAGGAATTAGGTATAATTCTTATACAGAATAGTTTAGTTTTTAATAATTCCCTCGCAGTCAACGCGTTCGATGGCGACCATCTATTGGGTGTGAAAATAGATTGGAAGGGACTGCCAGACATAACCGACTTCGCATTAATTGACATGGACGAAGCCATGCGCGCATTAAACATAAGCACGGACATATCTTTGGGCCTCGAGGCAATAATGCGAAGCCCTGTTGCAGAGCTTGTCAATCCTTACATTCAGCAGGGAATCTTAGTAATCGATAGCGATAGAATTTTATTAAATGCATTATTCGAAGATGGTGAACTAATAATCAACGGCGAAGCTCAGACTCTCGATCAATTTTTCTAGATATAAACTACAATAGCCCTTAATAATGCTCTCAAGTATGCAGATTAAATCTGCCATCAACAGGTACAGTGTTAATTGAGCGATCACTCTAAAAATGAATCGAAATAATATGAATCAAAGCACTTCAGATAAAAATGAGAGAGATAAAACCCCAGAGAAAGTGAAAGAACTTTTCTCTTATCCTAAATATTGGGCTGAATGTTTTGGCACTGCCCCCTATCTTCCAATGTCTCGAGCGGAAATGAACGAGCTGGGTTGGGATAGCTGCGACATCATAATTGTGACAGCTGACGCCTATGTAGATCATCCAAGTTTCGGCATGGCAGTAATTGGCAGGCTGCTGGAGGCCCAAGGCTTTAGAGTTGGAATTATTTCTCAACCGAAATGGGATGACGCCGAAGAGTTTAAAACCCTAGGACAACCGAATCTATTCTTCGGTGTCACTGGCGGCAATATGGATTCGCTGATTAACCGGTATACCGCTGATTTACGTCTTCGTAGCGAAGATGCCTACACACCAAATGCGCTAGCTGGTAAGAGACCCGATCGTTCCGTGATCGTCTACAGTCAACGCTGCCGGGAAGCCTATTATGATACTCCGATTGTAATAGGAGGTATCGAAGCGAGTTTGCGCCGAATTGCTCAGTATGATTATTGGAGTGACAAAGTGAGGCGTTCAGTTCTTATCGATTCGAACGCTGACATCCTACTTTTTGGAAATGCTGAGCGTGCTCTAACTGAACTTGCCCATCAAATAGCTGCTGGAAAGTCCGTAGATGAGTTATGGAAACTTCGAGGTACGGCGATCGTCAAGAATGAACTGCCTGCCGGATGGACTGAAATTAATTCTACCCGAATCGATTGGCCTGCCAAAATCGATGATATACCTAACCCCTATGACTTTCATGATAAAAAGAAGCAACAAGAATCTCTAGGAGTAACAACCGATGGTGAAGAACAAACTGACGTTATCAGAATAATCCCTTTACCTCTGCAACGAAAAGCAAAATTTAATGAAAAGACCAGCTTTATCCGACTCCCCTCATTCAATAAAGTTGTCAATGATCCTGCCCTCTATGCGCATGCATCCCGAGTCTTACATCAGGAAGCTAATCCCTATAATGCAAAAACTTTAGTACAAAAGCATGGCACGCAAGATGTATGGGTGAATCCACCACCTATTCCATTAGAAACCGAAGAAATGGATTGGATTTTTGATCTACCCTACCAACGTCGACCACATCCGAAGTACGAGGGTTCGAGAATACCTGCTTATGACATGATTAAAACTTCTGTAAATATAATGCGCGGTTGCTTTGGCGGCTGCACATTCTGCTCTATTACAGAACACGAGGGGCGCATCATTCAGTCTCGGTCTGAAGATTCCATCATCAAGGAAATAGAAAAAATCAGAGATCAAGTTCCTGGGTTCACTGGGACAATCTCTGACCTTGGAGGACCCACAGCTAATATGTACAAATTGAATTGCAAATCTAAAAGCATTCAATCGACTTGCAAGCGCTTATCCTGTGTCTATCCAAATATTTGCAAACATCTAAAAACCGATCACAGTGCTACTACAAAATTGTACCGCCGCGCCAGAGCAGTACCTGGAGTTAAGCGTGTAGCGATCGCTTCCGGCCTTCGATACGACCTTGCACTGAAAGACCCCGAATATATTGAGGAACTAGTGACTCATCATGTGGGGGGCTATCTAAAGATTGCACCTGAACACAGTGAGGACAAGACATTATCGAAGATGATGAAACCAAGTATTTCAGCCTATGATGAATTTAAAATCCTGTTCGATAAATTTTCAAAAAAAGCTGGCAAAGAGCAGTATTTGATCCCCTATTTCATTGCCGCCCACCCAGGGTGCGATGAAGAGGATATGCTAAACCTGAGCATGTGGCTGAAAGAGCACAAATTCAAACCGGATCAAGTTCAGACTTTTTACCCTTCTCCCATGGCATTGGCGACAGCCATGTACTATTCAGAACGAAACCCCTTAGCCAAAGTTCGTTATAAGAGTGAAAAATTAAAAGTTGTCAAAGACATTGATCAACGAAGATTGCAAAAGGCCTTCCTGCGCTACCATGACGAAAAAAATTGGCCAATACTAAGAGACGCTCTGCAAGATATGGGAAGAAGCGATCTTATTGGTAATAGCAGCCAACATCTAATCCCGTCAGTACCGCAAAAAAAGTTTATTAAAAAGCGTAATAATCGCAGACGCTAAACAGGTGTGGAGTTCGGACTTTAAATGGCGAGAACCGTATCTTATAGATGAGGTTAGTTAATGGTGAAACCAGTTACTTTTTTGAGAATTCAATTGCTGGCAGGGTTGAGATCTCTAGATCTCAACCCTAAAATTTAATTTCTTCAGTAATCTTTTCTTCCTGTGTCGTAACAATAATTTTTTTAAGGTCTCAACACCGCAGATTACCGGTTCTTACTTCAGCCACTTATTAATCTTATAGCCTTCTCATCTACAGCAATTACTCAAAATTCTTGTTTGTCCACTTTAACTACCGGGCTTTCTCCTCTCTTGCTTCATTCGTTATCGTTGCTTTCGTAATACCTTATCTCTTTATAGTTTTTACTACTGTTCTTTCTGTTGCTCTCGATGGGCTTTCAAATTTTTAGGACGTATATTTAGCTCAATGTTGCTAAGAATTCCCCGCAGTATATTCATTTCCATCACGTCTATTCTAATTCGACTGAATAGTCTACGCATTCTTTGCATGAGCTG
>CAWKZI010000213.1:0-4959 GCA_963854365.1 Gammaproteobacteria bacterium | reverse complement strand
TTAATTCGGATAGTGCAATTGAAACACCGAATCCAATAAAAGTCAGGCCAATAAATTTATTAAGTAGAGACAATCGATTGGCCTGGTTCAACCAGTCACGAAGTATTTAGCACCTATTGGTAGGTGCATCCAGAAGTAGGAGAAGTATATCAGGCCCTGAGTTAGCTGGATGAACACTTCTAACCCCGAGTATATTTAATACAAACCCCCCATCAATCTCAGTAAATAACATAAGATACAGAATTTAATATTACAATCCCCCACCTACTCTTACCAATCATTTCCCAGCAGATATTTTAGATAGTATTAGTCGTAAATCAAATTAGTTGAGGCTGAAAATTGTTTGCAAAGGGTAACGGAATTCTTAATCAATGGGTGTTCGGTACAAATTTCATGCTTTGTTTAAGAAAGTTGCACAGTTGCATTGCATAGTACATTAACTTAAAGTAGCTTCTATTCTTAGACATCAAGTTGAACGATTGATTCTTTTAGAGCCAAATCCTTTCTACTTGCTGAATCAGCATGGTCGAATTGGTGCATACAAGGAGTGTCTGGAATTACGTAATTTCATCAAAAATTTTGGGGCAAAGGGTGAATGGATAAAAGTTGCTGAGAAATTTGTCGATTACTTTTTAGCTGATTACACATGGGATGAAATGCCTAAGGAACAACGGCAGACATTTGTTGAGCGCTTGCCTCCAAAATTTCATGAATGGGATGCTCTTTTGAATGAGAAAACAACAATCAAGGACCTAAAATTAATAGCAGCAAAAACATTGCTCGTAAGTGGTTCAAATACTCGGAGAATATTCAAGGAAATCTTTGAAATACTTTCAGTAGCATGTCCCCACTGGTCATTCACTGAGCTTGTTGAAGTTGGGCACATGGCTCCACTTACTCATCCCGATCAAATAAATCGAGTGATAATAAAATTTCTTGAAGAAACTATATAAAAAGCCAGATTAATAAACAATCGTTTTAGCTTCCTACTGGTATCTAAATCATTCTTCTATAACCTGACCAGATTGAGGCTCTGCCTGAAAGAATCAATGACGGGTGGTAGGGCCACTAGTGAAACACTGAGTCAAAGAAGACATCAATTATGAACATATTAGTTGTTGGAGCCACATGAACGATTTTGAACCGACCAATAGGAAACCAAAAATTAGAAATGCTACCAAAACTCTACGAGTCTGGCCAGGCAATGACTGGCAAGAATCAGCACCCGAAGAACTCGGGTTCGATCGAGCAAAGCTAGCGGAAGCCGGTAGGTATCAAACCAATATAGCTGGCGACCAGCCGTATCGAATCCTTATCGTAAGGCACGGGAAGATCGCTGCCGAATGGAATTTCAGAACCGATCCCACATCTCAAGCGCACCAAGCGTCAGCCTCAAAATCAACATTCTCGTCGATCCTAGGAATTGCAATTCGTGAAGGCGTGATCAAATCTGAAAACGACCGTGTCTCCGACTACTATCCGGAGATGCTCGACGTCGCTCAGGGAGAAGGTCCAAAAGATGGAAGATATGCATTCCCTGAGAATGATAGCATCACGTTTAGGCAACTTATAGGTAACACGTCCGGGTATATGAAACCTGGCGAAGCTCCCGGTAAAGTTTTTAACTACCAAACGTTCGGAATGAACATATTAACCCACGCCATCGCGTCAGCTTATAACCTATATAAAACGTCGAACCCCAAACAAGGCGCAGGATTTGGAACGCTTACGGAGTGGAAGATTCGTAATCTGATCGGTGGTACGTGGTCTTGGAAATATGGAAATTTCGAAATGCACGCCAAGGCAAAATTAGGTGTGTTTGGATACATGACTTCGTATCAAATGACTCCACGAGATATGGCTCGAATGGGCTGGCTGTGGCTCAATCGTGGTAACTGGAACGGCGACCAGATCATTCCGGCTGAATGGATGGACAAGGCAACCAAGGTGTCTAGCGAAATACTAGAGAACGAACCACCTAAGCGTCACATTTACGGCTTGGGATTCTGGTGCAACGATCAGGCACAGGTATGGCCCGACTTACCAAAAGATTCATTCGCTGCTAGCGGAGCAGGGAATCAGCACATCTGGGCATGCCCTAATCTCGATCTTGTCGTCGTACAGTCGCCTGGCATCTACCGCTCTCGTCGTACGTTCGATTCTGATGAACAGATCGAAGACCGACTTTCGATGCAAGGATTACTAGGTCGAATCGTGGATTCATGTTCGTAACCGCGAGTGCAAACTTCGCATAGACCGTTTCTGTTCTCATCTCAAACAAACCTATACGTTCTCAGTACTTTTCCGTTGATGTAGTAATCAATCCAATAATTCTTTGAGTTTGATTTCTGCACATGGTTACCACCGTTACAGACTTTACGCTTAACACTTCCCCTAACTTTGCACTTTGGACATTCAACTAAGATTCCAACGTTCACTCCTTTACCTTCAATTCTTCATCAAAATAAATTTCTGAAGCTACATCTTGATCTGTTTCCTCAGGATTGTTTACTACATCATCTGTTACCAGTTTAACTGTTTTTAGGATTTAATTATGCAAGTAACGACACAGTAAGCAGTGTTAGGATAACGAATGATGCTGCTTTTGCTGCAGGTTGGAAGTTAGTTGGTTCTGGTTGTAGCAATGTTAGTCAATCAAGAAGCTGTTCGCTTTTCTATAAATAATCACTCCCATTACGGATATGGACACTTGTCTTTGTTCACTTGATTATTTAAAAATGACTAAATTAACCCACATCCTGCTATTCTAAAGCTCAGGGAGACTGAGCACAGGTATGGTTATAAAAAGACAATTAAGGGGGGGGGGGCCACAAAACGGGCATCAAGATTTATATATATCATCCTATCAACCTACACGGGGGAGAAATTCAGTTTGTTAACTTACTTTTGTTTGGAATAGAACCATCAGAAGATAATTTAATAACCACCGTTTTTCCCGAATACCTCCCATAACATCTTGACAGTTCTTAATAAAATGTGTTTTATCATATAAGATTAACCGTATACGTTACTAACTTTTTTTTGAGAAAGGGAATTCTTATGTCACTTTTTTTCTTAGAAGCTTTCGAGAAGGTTTATAAATCAAAAGTTATAGAATATGAGAAGATGTCAAATATAACTGACCAGAAGGTTAGAGATACTGAACCTGGGATGCTACTTCACGCACAAACTAAGATTTCAGAAAATGAACTTGAAGTAACATACAGATGGATGGAAGTCTTTGAAAATTATGAAGCATTTGAGGCTCATTTGAAAAATCCATTTGTTGAAAAACATATTAAAAGATTTACTGAAAACAAAATATTATCTGGTCCGGTGGAGGTAAAAATTCATTGTGACTGGTCAGAAGAAAAAAAAAGAGAGATCTTTAAAATTCCTGGTATTGAGCTAAGTTTTATACCTTTGGTTAATGGTTATTTTCGTTAATATTTATAATTTTCAATAGGTTTTTATCTTAAGGGGTATTAATGAATGCCCGTTATTCTTTCTTAGACAAATTTAACGCCGGATCTTCCACTACCCAGTGTGCTTCTTCTTGGCATCGGCAAGCGAAAAGCCTGTGTAGTTAACGCTCTTCAGCTCCGTGTATTCGTGCAAGCCACCAATTCCAAGCTCACGACCAACCCCAGAGAAACCAAAACCACCCCGCGACACTGCCGGGTGCTCTGCCAACAAACCTTCACCAGTGGAGGTAGCAAAGACTGCACCAGCCCGTATACGGTTGGCGACCCTCATTGCCTTGGCTGGGTCAGAGGACATGACTGTCGATGCCAGTCCAAAAGATGTGGAGTTTGCCTCGAGCACAGCATCGTCTTCAGTCGAGAACGATCTTACCGAGAGAACAGGACCAAAAACCTCCTTTTGCCACACGTCTGCATCTCGCTCCACGTTGATCAGAACAGTAGGCTGAATAAAATACCCACCAGAATTTCCAACTGTTGCCTCATCTGGAACCTCGCCACCAGTTAGAACCTCGACACCAGCAGCCTTGGCTTCATGAAGGAATCCCATGATCTTCTTGTGTTGCGAATCGCAGACGACAGGCTGGACCACGTCTGTCATTCCATCCTCCCAGGCCCTGTCACCACGATCTTTTTCAGTGATCGGGTCATTACAGAATGGAAGCTTCTCGAGTTCTTCCTTTAGCTTGTTCAATAAAGGAGCCTCTATACTATCTTGGACTACTAGACGTGTGTGTGCGGTGCAAATTTGTCCACCGTTAGCGAGGAATCCCTTCATTGTAGTCTCTACAGCTTTGTCGAGATCCGTGTCATCAAAAACCACCAACGCCGACTTGCCACCCAACTCAAGGGCGACCTGAGAGAGCTTAGGTGCACATGCCCCCATAATCTTACTACCCGTTAATGTTGAGCCTGTGAAAGAGATCATTGAAACAGAAGGTGAGGCTGCCAGGGCAGCTCCCGCGTCACGGTCGCCAGTGACCACGTTAAAGACACCGGGAGGAATGCCAGCGTCTTGAGCAAGCTTTCCGATAAACATACATGAGAGTCCCGCAATCTCTGATGGCTTAAGGATAGCACAGTTTCCAGCGACCAGGGCTGGTGCAACTTTACGAAATGCCACATTCATAGGATAATTCCAGGCGGAAATAAGTCCTATGACACCGATGGGGTCTCGCCTGTATACCACATCCCACTCTGCTGGAGGCACTCCACCTTCCCCGCCACCAGAATTCACAGGTACGTCCTGTTCAGCATCCAGCACCTTACCGAGCGAGCACCAGTACTTGCCCTCACCTGCTGCACCACCTAGTGTCATGGCCGCTTGGCGATAGGGCTTACCTACATCTGCAGCCTCAATCTCTGCGAGCATTGCTATGTTGTCTTCGATTCCTTGTGCCATCTTTATAACAATTTCGGCACGTTCAGCCGCACTCATACCTGCCCAAGTGCCCTCCACCCAAGCAGCCTCAGCAGC
>CAWKZI010000212.1:0-4989 GCA_963854365.1 Gammaproteobacteria bacterium | reverse complement strand
GGATGCGTAACCCAGACCCAGAGGGGAGATTTGATGGGACTCCTTTTTCTAACTTCGATCTTCCCGATGGCATATCTGTTCTAACACTAAAAATCATTGATACTTATGGCATGCGAATGAACAAACCTCTAACAACAATAACCCTACTCTGCTTTTCTGTTGCTGCTAATGCGGATGTTTATTATGAGAAAAATTAGTTTAGATACATGGATTCAGTCAATTGGTATGTCGAGCGTTGTAGCGGGTTTAATTTTTGTCGGATTGGAGATGCGTCAGTCTCAAGAGATAGCTCTAGCTGCTCAACAACAGGCTCGAACAGAAGTTTTTACTGGAATAGTCAACTCAGTAAATGAATCAAGTGAGGTTAGCCTCTATCAAATTCTGGTGAAGGCGATGGACAACGAGCCGCTTACAGCTTCTGAAAAAAAAATCACTGAGAATTATGCCTTTCAGACAATTTGGGTTTTTGAAAATGATTTCATTCAATACCAAGCTGGCCTTATAGATGAAAACGTTTGGTTAGCTAAATTACTTTCTGTACGTACCTTAGCTAGCTTGTGCCACTTCAGAGACGCTGCAGAATATTTATTGCAGTTTACTAGCGCTGAACTTACCGATCTTGTAGATATCGTACCAAAATCAAACTGCGCAGAAAAGGTTATTGACTAACGCCTATACCCTCTTCGCGCCCACATTCGAGCGGATTGTTCTCTTTTTCGATCAGAGATTTTCTTACAACCTCCACACAGCCTTCTTTTCCCGGACGCGTTAGTGAGATCAACGAACTCCGAGTTTGGCATGGTTCAGAATAGACCAACAGTGGAATATTGGCTAATCCCAACTAGACCCCACCCCCGGGGCACCCCCCACTTGTCCAAGCAGGTTCCATCGCACCCCTATACATACTATATTGGACGAACGGTTAGGTATTCTTTAAAGCTACTAGGAGCGGGTGTCGCCTTAAGGTAGATGAACAATATGACCTTTTACTTAATTACACACTTTAAAATCGCATGAAAAAATATCTGTCTATGACTCGTTTATCCGGATTACGTCTATTATTACTGACAGCATTACTCACTGGACTAGTTGCTGTTCCCGCTCGAGCACAATCCATCAGTACTCAATCGTTCTTTCGCTTTAATGAGTTTGATGGCATAAAAATATCACCAGATGGCCAGCATCTAGCCATGGCAATCCCCGCAGATGACTTCGGCATGCTCGTTATCATGAAGGTCGACTCGGAAGAAGTCGTCGCCCAATTTGATACTCCACGAAATCAGAAGATTAGTGAATTCTATTGGGCCAATAATGAGCGCATCGTGTTCGCGCCGGCTGTCTATCTTGGTGGATTCGATGCGCCTTTCTTCGCGGGCGAAATCTATGCAGTCAATATCGATAACACTAGGAAGTTCAAGCTCGCGGGTTTCCAAGCAGGCGATATGAATGCCTATATGATCTCAAATTTGATGCGAGGCGACGGTAATCGTATTCGCGTAGTACGCCGCGAGGTGTCCAGGCGCTCGATAGCACGATCACGCCCAACGTCCTATGTCCTCGATATCAACAGGGAGTCCCGAACCATAACCGGCCGCACGCAGGCAAACCTAAGACTGCCGGTGCGCAGCCCCTTGCCCTCGGGTGAACTCTATTCTGATAACAATGGCGTTGTGCGCATTGCCGCGGCCATCTCAGAAGATCTAGAAACACTAATTCATTATCGCGAAGAAGGTAGCGACGAGTGGGTCGATCTCTCAGACGTCCTCGCTAAGTCTCAGATCAGTGCGGACACACAGTTTCTAACTTTTGATGAAGACAATCAGAGTTTCTTGCTGCTTAAGTACACCGATACTAGAACCATGGGCATCGTGCGATATTATCCTGAGACCGAACTCATCGAGACCATATTCGAACATCCGCGGTTCGATCTCACTGCAAGAGATGTCGTTTATTCAAGTACCTATGACTCCGTCATAGGTGTGAAGTTTTATGGCGACGTGCTGGAAACTCATTATTTCGGAGATCACCCAGAAATTGCCATTCACAAGAGTCTTGATGCGGCGTTTCCAGGTCAGCTAGTCAAAATAACAAGTTTCACTGCCTCCGGAGACAAGGCTGTGCTATCAGTGTCTGGCCCAAAAAATCCCAGCGAGTATCTGATAATGGACTTACAGTCCTCTCAACTGACGCGCATTGGAAGTGCCAACAGCGAGCTCAATCCCGAGGCCATGGGAGACGTGCAGCCTTTCGCAATTAATACTGGTGAAGACCTTCAGATTCATGGTGTCGTCACGTTTCCGACTAGAGATCGGTCGAATCAGCCGATGGTCGTGATTCCCCACGGCGGGCCAATAGGCGTAAGGGATTCAATTGCCTTCAATAGAGAAGCCCAATTTTTTGCCCACCACGGCTATGTAGTCATGCAAGTAAATTTTCGCGGTTCCGGTGGTTATGGCTATGACTTTCAGCGCAAGGGATACGAACAATGGGGTTCAGGCATGATCGAAGATATCTCGCTCGCTGTAACCTGGGCTATTCAGAATGGCTTAGCGGACCGTGATTCGATCTGCATTCTAGGCGGAAGTTATGGCGCATTTGCTGCAATTTCATCAGTCGTACAAGAACCACAGAAGTATCAATGCGCAATCGGTTACGCGGGCATCTACGACCTAACAATTCTCGGTGAGTCGGATATTCCTTGGAACCCAGGCGGCGACGCTTATTTGGACGAAACGCTCGGCACGAATGAAGAAGAGTTAACTAGACAATCCCCAGTCAACTTCACCGAGAATATCGAAGTACCGATTTTCTTGGCCCATGGCGGCGAAGATAGGCGCGCGCCGATCGAACAAGCGAATCAGTTGAGGGAAGCGCTGGATGAATCCGGTGTTGACTACGAATGGCTCTATAAGCGAAATGAGGGGCACGGATTTTATAATATGGAGAATCGCATCGAACTTTACGATGCGATTTTGGCTTTTCTCGAAAGGCACATTAACTAATCAAATTCTAAAACTTGAAGAGATAAGAAAATGAACATACTACGCAAGATTATAATAAACATAATATGTAGTAGTCCTTTATTGTACGCAGCTGGCTTCGCACATGGACAAGGTAATCTGTTCGCAGTTAACCAATGCTATTTGCGTGCCAATCTTTTACTTTAAGAGAAATACCAAGAGAAGAAGATTGCATCACAAATTCCGCCAATAATAATTATTGACCAAAACAATCTTGGATTGTTCCAAATTGTTGTTAGTAGTTTTTTCATTGCAATGTGCCTGTTACGCCATCAAGCTCTATCGTCATAGGACAAATTCTAGCGCTAGAAATTGGGTAAGAAACTACCTCGCCTAATACGTCGTAATTGCAGGTTTGATTTATTAGCGGAATGCGTTGAGCCAGCCTCAACAACCTTCTGGTTACCAAAGCCGGTTCGACTCACGTTTCTAACTTTCTTCTGCCTTATGCAGTTGATTTTCGGTACAATCTGCGACCTCGTTTAACTCCTTATCTATTGCTTGGCCTTCCGCGAAAGATTCGGTCGCAGCCATTGTGGCTGCCCAAGATTCCAAGGACGGAAAAGAGTCCACGTATCCGAATTTTCCAGGAGTTGGATCGCCCACAACACTTGTGGTGATATGGCTAGTAATATCACCACCTTCAACATTCTCATTCATGAACACGACCCATTTGGAATTGGCGACGCGTACATCATCCATTGTTTTTCCTTCCTTGATCATACAGGCATGTACCATCCGATAGTCATCAGCATTGGCAATCTGGAAAGGTAGGAAAAGTAACGTACTTATTAATATTGTTAAACGCTTCATGTTTTGCCCCTTTAGGGTTGTTAAAAAGAAAGTATATTCTTTACCACCCTACACCTTACCACTTAATTTTATCATTTCAATTCATGAAATGAATGATGCGATCACACAGCATTACTGTTTAAAAGGTATTAATTCATTTCCGAGATGAGATTTTTAATCTAAATAGTATTTATATTATTAGGAAAGCTTAGGGTAGGCAGAATCCCATACCCCCCTCCCCGTATATATACTAGTGGCTTTACAGCTTTAGAGGTTTTGGGGTGTTAAGTAGTTGGGTTTAGGCTTTAAATATCCTCATGCTTCGATTTCTTTGTGAAGATATTGGAATACGATTGATTCAGCCCAAGAATATTGTGCGTCCATAATTTCCAACCAAATTTCTATAGTTCCGGCTTTTTTTGCCTCTTCTATCATTAGATTCGCATCGTTGTACCACATATTAAACGTTCTTTCTGATAACAGTCCGTTTTCATATGCAATTTCACTTCCTTGCCAAGTGTTTACGGCGCGAAGCACAATGGCATAGTTTCTCCAAAACTCTTTTTGTTCGCTGTTTTCTTGGTTACCTGCGACGTAGCATTCAGGGCATTCGATCACTGACTCGTTCCATGAAGCATAGTTATTCATCAATTGCCATTCGGTTTCGACTTGTGCAATCTTATTGGTGAGCCTCAATTCTGCTCCAACAAATAATAATGAGCCAGTAACGCCAATGATGCCGATTATGTTGATTGTTTTTTCAATATTCATGGTTTCTAAGGCCCTCTTAATAATTTTTATTTTCTCCAAAAGATACTATTAAGTATCGGTGAAAAAACAAGAAGCTAGAGCAACCGAAAAATTCACTTCTGTCACATTTCCTTGATATGTTGGAACCTGCTATAGCAATCTGTTGAGTCTGCCTCATCTCTAGGCCTACAAAAATTAGCGACGCAACAATCGAGAGCATGCTAATCAATTGAATCCATACATCTAAGCCAACTTTTTTCATAATAAATCCGCATTAGCAGCAACAGAAAAGCAGAGCAGGGTTATTGTTGTTAGTAGTTTGCTCATCATTTACTCGGACATTTATTGGGAAGCGATTCTACAATAGCTCTGAAGTTATCAGAAAACATGGAGGCTCTAGATTGGTAGATTGGTCTTACCTCACATA
>CAWKZI010000211.1:0-5025 GCA_963854365.1 Gammaproteobacteria bacterium | reverse complement strand
CAATGGTGCCGCTCATAATCTGCCAGTCCACCGCCAGCTGCGACCTCACGCCAGGCGGAATAGGCCTCACCTGCCTTAGCACCAGGTTTAAGAGCACCGCAGATAGCCTGCATGCCATCAATGGCCAGTTGTGCTGATTTTTCAGCACCCTTAGGTGCGCTACCCACATAAACTAATCGTCCCATAGGCGCTTGATATTTGCGATAGGATGCAGCATTTTCCAGAAAAACTGCCTCACCATTGCGGAAAGTTTCGCCACGCCAGGTTGTGTGCTCTTCCCCAAGACGGGTCGACGGACGAATGAACGGACCAAAACCGGTTGGCTCACTCCCCGCAAGTGTGGACACACGCATATATTCAGCAGCAATTTCGTAATCTGTCGCGCCATCTCGTATCACCTCGATACAAGCGCTCATACCCAGATCAGCTGCCCTAGCTGCTTTACGTGTGTATTCGATCTCTAATGGAGATTTTGCCTGACGCAAATTATCGATCAGACCAGAGCCATCCTCCCATTCGACAGATTTCGTCTTCGATAGGATGCCTTCGGCATGATGTAGATGTAGGAACAGGCTACGACGCTCGAGGGCGACGCGACCACCGGACAAACCTAGGTCTTTCATTGCCCGCACTACATAATCAGCCAACTCTTCGTGATCCTGGTGCCCATAGAACTGGGCATTTCTAACCTGATTATCAAACGTGATCTTTTCCATGGCCCGGCAGGCTAGGGCCATTTCTCCATTCCGGTTCATGATTAAGACATGGGCCGCGAAGAACCCCCAGTGATCCATCCCAGTCAGGTAATAAATGTTCTCAGGCACAGAGATTACGATCCCATCAAGATTTTTCTCAGACAAGGTCGCCTTTACCCGCTTGATCCGACGGTCTAACTCATCTTTTGGGAACGGGGCATGTTCAATCATTTACATCTCCAGAACTCGGTTTATTTGTCTATGATTATTATTAAGGTATACCAATTAACCGTCAAGGATTAATTTTATACCCAAGAGTTTATTTAGATAGCTGTATAATTGTGTATAAAAAAAATTGTGAAACATTTGCTAAGAATTTTTTTTAAAGTGGTATACCATTTAAGGGGAAAAATAGAAAAGTATATCGAGTGATTCAGAATGAACTGGATATAAAAATACCATAATCGACGCTGCTACCATTGTGGATGAAGCAACTTCGGAGCTGACTGCTCTGCAAATGAATCAGATCTGATCTGATGAAATCTATCCAGAATACTCTCACCAATATAAGGCAAATACGCTAAAATTTTAATAATCATAAATATTAGTTTTAGGAGATTCCAGTAATTTAAAGTTGGCAATTTTTATACAAAAATAGTAATAGAGTTTTTTATTTGATAATCAATTTACGGGGGTAATTTGTTAACAACTCAGGCGGACCATTTTCATTTATTCGAATAGTTTCACTGATCTCATAACCAATTTTATCCGACCAAATTCCTAAGATTATATGAAAACACATATTTTTTTGGAGAATTTGTTTTTCTCCATTTCTTATACTAACGTTGCGCTCGCCCCAATCTGGAGGATACCCAATACCAACAGAATATCCAATTCTCGAGTCTTTAGAATACGAGGAGTTTGATAGCACCGATTGCCAAGACAAATTCACATCATGACAAGAATTTCCTTCTAGAGCTGTCTCTAATACAGCATTCATACCATCATTTATAATTGGTTCTAAATTTCTTACCCAGTCAGAAGGTTTGCCCAAACTAACTGATCTAGCTAAGGGGGCATGATACCGCTTATGACAACCTGCTATTTCTAAGTAAGTTAAATCGCTATCTTTATACCTTATCCCACTCCATGTAATATGTGGTGCTGCCGTTGATGCTCCACTAGGCAATTGAGGGTTGGCGGCGGGATAATCTCCAAAATACTTATCAGTACCAGTAAACTGAGCATGTGATATAGCCGCCGCCACATCACAATCCCTAACTCCTGATTTAATACATTTAATTCCAGCATCCATCGCCATGTTTGCAATTTCTCCAGCAATCCTCATATAAATAATTTCTGCATCAGATTTTATTAATCGAATATTATTTACCAACCCAAAGGCATTGACAAATTTTGCATTAGGTAACTTTTGATAAAGTATTTCAGCTGCCTTTGCAGTAAACTGCCAACAGTCTTTTTCAACTCCTATAGATCTGCCAGATAAGCCTTTTTCCACTAATATTGAGGATACAAATTCCATGGGATGATGGTTGGGATTGTCAATATAATCTTCACTATAATAAAGGATGTTTTCATCAGATAAGAAGGTAGTAATTCTAGCTCCTTCCGCATCCATTTTTCTACCAATCCAAATCGCAGAAGGATAGTTCAATATAATTAAAACTAATTGATGAACATAATAAGAAGTACCATCATAACCTGTAACATAATTCATATTGGCAGGATCACTGCAAACTAATACCTCGATACCAGCAGATGACATTTTAGCCTTAACTTTTTCAATTCGTTCAGAGTATTCTTCCGAACTAAAGCTTGCTAGTATGCCTGACCTCATAAGGACTATAAGTCCTCATTTAAATATTCTGGAAAATTCTGTGCAAACTTTTCTATTCTATCAATATGAGGTTGTATTCCATCAATTCCCCTATCTGCATCATACAATCTGTGCCACCTTCGTTCAGATTCTACCCATTCCTCAGGTATGGTCGTTAAAGAAATATGTGTTGCCCCTAGTTTTCTCCACTTTTCTATTCCATCGACTATCTGTGCGTCAGTTTTATCCACAACAGGAACACACCCCTCAATACCTATTTCTTTTGGATCTCTTTGATACTCTTCTGCCTTTTTCCACATTAACTCTATACATTCTCGTCCATAGTCATCGGGAGCAAAATTAGGCAACCACCCGTCTCCTAACTGGGCGGTCCGACGAATAGCAGCCTTTGAAACGCCTCCAATCCAAATTGGTATGGATTTTTTTATAGGCAAAGGGTTTATCCCACCTCTATCTAATTTATGATATTTTCCATCATAAGAAATAATTTCATCTTTCCAGAGCTTCCTCATATAATCAATTTGCTCATCAAATCTTTTTCCACGGTTTCCATATTCAAAACCACAAGCTTCAAATTCCTCTGGTCGGATCCCCGCTCCAAGACCAAGTCTAAATCTACCGTTACTCAATACATCAATTTCAGTAGCTTGTTTAGCAAGTAAAGCAGTGCCTCTCATAGGTGCTACTACTATTCCAGTCGTGAACTCTATCTTTTCTGTTACACCTGCTAGAAAACCAAATAAAACCATTAGTTCATGGAACAGATCGTCAGCCGTGTGAACGTAGGACCAATCTGGTCGGCTATGTTGATCCAATCCAACTGGTTGGTCAAAACTGGTAAGATGTTTGTATCCCAATTTTTCAGCTAAACGAGCATAATTCTTTACGCCGTCCGGACCAGCTCCAATATCGAATTGAGGGAAAATTAAACCAAATCTCATATACAATCTCCTTTGCTACTCTAATTCAGATAAATTTTGAACTTGAATAGTTACTTCTGCCATTTTCCTATTATATTATTCAAATAGATGTGCTAATCTAGCATCGATTAAAGCTCGATATGAAGAAACAAATGATTTATGTATAGCTATTTTAGCAGCTCTTTTTATAAAATTTTAATTTACTTAACAATGGTTCTATGACTTAAAACCCTGTCTACTCATACTCTTTTACAAATGCAGTAAAAGATAAACTTTTTAAAAAAGCAACCTATAGTTTAATTAAAACTCAAACTATTTGTGTTAATTATATGAAAACTTTACTTGGCCTCAAAAAGCACACCGCCCTCCGCCTCAATGGCATCAAGTCGAGACACGACTACCCCTAGATAAGTTTTGTGAATTGTGGCGGTAAGTTTGACATCATTGATGTGATTGACATCCCCGATTTCCAAACTTTGTTGTAACGTTCTTATTTCTTGCCTTAAGTCCTTAACTTGGACACGGAAATTAACGCGATCAAGCAATAGGAACCAGAAACGCGCCGATTGAAAGAACAGTGTGTCATTGATTTCTTTAAGCACAGCGTTGTTGGCTAATCCGTGCAAAATTGTGTGGAGGTGCAGGAGTACCTGTGCAAATTCGCGTTTGTCTTGCTTGACCAGCATCGCGTCGCAACGTGCTTCAAGTTCACGCATTTTCTCCAAAACGGTTTGGCATCGAGGTGCCGGAGTGGAATCACCCATCGCATCCATAAGCCGCATGCGCACAATATATATATCGCGCATGGATTTAAGATCGATCCAAGTGACAATGGTTCCATTTCCGTGTTGGCTAGCAATTAGGCCGTTGTGCTCCAGTTTTTGCAAGATCGACCGCATTGGCGTGCGGCTAATGTTAAATTCTGAGGCTAGTTCCCGCTCATTAAGACGAGCGCCTGGCTGATAATCAAGAAGGCAGATACGTCTGCGCAATTCAAAATATATATCTTTT
Organism: Gammaproteobacteria bacterium; assembly: GCA_963854365.1. Classification (GTDB taxonomy): domain Bacteria; phylum Pseudomonadota; class Gammaproteobacteria; order Pseudomonadales; family Pseudohongiellaceae; genus UBA9145. The sequence continues at coordinate 541 of CAWKZI010000211.1, read as the reverse complement.
TTATTCATGGGTCACGTTCCTACATGCAATGTTGAATGGAAGCGGCGCAGCAGGGCAATCACGCTTTGGGCTGTAATGATACCGGTGGCTGGGTTTTTGGGACTGGGCTTGTTCTCAATTCGCATGGAAAAATTTGAGCTGTCCGACGTTACCTCTACAACATGCGTATTCCGCGTCAGGGACGGGTCGGCCCATACCTCCATGCGGGTCTTGTCCGCACCAAGTCCAGCTAAGCTGATGGCAGCAGCGACATTCACGTTGGCGGGAAATTCGTTCGCAACTTCGGTAACACTGCCCGCAATTATCTGCATGGGCTCTTGCAACGCAGTCAGATCAATTCCCAACCGCGTAACAAACGGTGCTTTAATCAAGCCTTCGACTGGTTTGCGCGTCACAATCGTGGCAGAGTGAATCTTCCCAATATTAACCGCATTTAATGCGTCCAGACCCAGCATCGCACCTGATGCTACCCAGATGCGGCCGCCATTCTCACTCGCAAGGGAGATCAGGTCATTGCGGCTGAGTAGCTGACTTGCCGACA
>CAWKZI010000210.1:0-5032 GCA_963854365.1 Gammaproteobacteria bacterium | reverse complement strand
TATTTTGAGACACTAGAAATAGGAATTGTTAAATTTATCGCGCGCTTGTTCAATATTATTCAGCTTAGTGAATTTAACAAAGGACAGACAAAAACATTCTCATAGTCTTGAGTCTCTAAAAAATAAGCAATTAATAAAAGATAGGTGTGAATAGAGCAAAAAAAGTAAGTGCGCTAAAGCCGAGGAATGAAAATCACTCAATGCTTTAGAAAAGGGGGTAACAAAGAAAAATCTTCATGCTCCTGGCTTTAGCTATTAATGGTCCGCATATCGTATTCTTAACGCTGCCTGACCAGAAAGTCAGAAAATATTAGCATAGTAGTCTTTAAAAACATTTATAGGGTTACAATTTGTTGCAACATCTATTTCATTGGGCTGTAGAGGTTTTGCAGCTCGAAGTTTAAGGTTATTGTTGTGGGGTTTAGTGGTTGCAGAAAGCATGAAGCCCAGGTTTCGATTGTAGCTATATTCCAAATTATTTTCATTTGTAATTAAATCACTAAGTGATTGAATATAAAATCATAGTGCATCGAAATATTCTTCGGGGTTGTGCTTTTTCAATTAGATAAGTAGCCAGTGTGAGGCTAGCCTTAACATATTAATGCTATGCATTGGTTTAAGAAGCCGATGTAATTTGCTTTGGTTCTTTACAATTCTTTATAAGAATACCCTAAAGGCTTAATTCAGGTTCGACCTGTTGACGTAATTTCGGTGCTCGGCTGATCATTGATCTTAGCCGCGCTGGAAGAGCCAGCATCGACGGCGTAACTATCAATGTCAGTATTGTGGCAAAAGATAATCCGCAAACAATAGTCGAAGCGAGCCCTTGCCACTGAGACGCAACGGGACCGCCAATTTCAATTTCAGCTCCGAAAAGATCCACCGAAGTGTTTAGCGCTAGAGGCAGCAAGCCAAATCCTGTGGTAAATGTTGTCAAGAATACGGGCCTCAGTCTTTGCACACCTGTATGAACAATAACATCAGAAAGGCTCCAGGCTGGATGCTCTTTCTTTAAGTAATTGAAGGTATCGATTAATACAATATTATTGTTCACGATAATGCCCGCCAAGGCGACAATTCCAATTCCAGTGAGCATCACGCTGAAAGGTTGGCCAGTGGCGAGCAAGCCAAGTAATACACCGGAGGTGGATAGCAGCACGGATGAAAGAATCAACAAGGCTTGATAATAGCTATTGAACTGAGTTACCAACAAGATAGCCATTAAGGACATTGATAATGCGAACGCCTGCATTAGAAAGGCTGCCGACTGTTCTTGTTCTTCGTTTGCACCTCTAAATTGAAAGTAGACACCGTTTACCGTTGGGTTCTCATTTAGATAAGCTTCTATTTCATTTAATTTGCTATCCGCAAAAACTCCTGGAGCTGGATTGGCGCGAATCAGAACGACACGGTTACTATCAACGCGTTGGATTGAACTTACTTTTGGTTTAGCTTCCCGCGTTATAAAACTACTTATAGGTACAGGACCATTAAGAGTGCTAATACGAATCGAATCAATTTGATCTAGGCCTCGGTATTCAGCTGGATATCGCACTCGAATATCTACTTCTTCATCACTATCGTCAGGTCGGTAGTCACCCATGAAAACACCATTAGTCATTAGCTGAATAGCCGTGCCTATTTCAGTCATATTGGCTCCAAGCATAGCCGCTTGGGCACGATCCACTTTGATTTCCCATTCGATGGCTGGTATGGGAGCGGTATCGTCGATATCGATGAGGCCAGTCATTTCTGTTTCCATGAAGCTGCGAATACGATTCGCCTCAGCGAATAACAGATCTAGGTTATCACCGGAAAGCTCAACTTGTATTTCTTTGCCTACTGGAGGACCTTGTTCAACTGAAACAATCTCGGCCCTTACACCCGGTATATTGGAAATTGCGCTACGATAAAGGTTTTCAACTTCGAAGCCATCCAATTCTCTCTCTCGTCGATCAGTCATCTCGATGAAAATGGAGCCAATCAAGTCTGGAGCTGATTGGCCCGACCCCCAACTTTGGTTGCCAGCACCTGTTTGAGTAACGATACCATCGATATAACCAACGTCTCTAATTCGTTCTTCAGCGTCGAGCATTACGTCACGCAATTCTGCGGGGGAGAAATTTCCTCTGGCAAAAACTTGCACCTGTGTCTGCATTGGCTCGGTCGCTACAAAAAACTCTATTCCAGAACCCCACCGGTCATATGAATAAACGATGGTTGCCATTGTGGTTATGCTTAACAGTAGAACAGTAATTGGAATCTTTACGGCAGTCTCTAGTACTTTGGCATATACGCCGGTAATACCAGAAGTGTTACGCGGGTCGCCTTCTTCTAGGCTGCGCAGATAAGCGTTGTCAGCGTCACTAGATTTCCCGATTAAGGCGCCAATCGTGGGTGCGAATAGCAACGCATAAAATAATGATCCGATTAAGACTGCGAACACCGTAATTGGCAGAAAGCTCATGAATTGTCCGGCAACTCCCGGCCAAAACATAAGCGGCAAGAAGGCCGCCAAGGTGGTTGCAGTTGAGGCAAGAATTGGCCAAAACATTCGCCGCACGGCTTCTTTATAGGCTTCTTGGCTATTAAGACCTTCGGCCATTTTCCGGTCGGCGTATTCCACCATTACGATAGCCCCGTCAATCAACATACCAAGACCCAATAACAAGCCAAAAATCACCATAAAATTGTAAGTGAAATCGAGCATGCTAATCACGATGAAGGCAAAGAAAAATGAGAAGGGTACTGCTAGTGTAACTAACAAACCGGAACGCATGCCGATGGAGGCTATAACAACTATTAATACCAGTACCATCGCAGTTGCCATGTTGCCTTGCAGGCCAAGGTTCTGTTCGAGTACGACTGGCACGCTATTGTTAATGTATGCGAGTGTCACCGAAGGTGGCAAACTGGGACGTATCTCTTCAACTAATAAATCAATCCCTTCCATGGCCTCAACCAAGTTTGCACCCTTACGCTTCATTACGCTCAGGGAAATTGATTGCGAACCATTGGCATAGGAAAAGCGAGTAGCGTCTTTGAAGGTTCTGCGTACATCTGCAATGTCCGATATAGTTAATACGCCGCCGTTTGTGGAAGCGAGAGGTAGGTCGAATAAATCGTTAGCGGTTTCAATTAGGCCTGGAACCTTTACAGAGAAGCTACCTTGGCCAGTATCTACCTGTCCTGCAGGAATTAAGCGGTTGTTATTGGTGACGGTCTGAATAATTGCGCTATTTGGTATTCCATAGGTTTCCAGTTTAGACGGGTCAATTACTGCTTCTAATAGTTCTTCACGATTGCCAACCATCGGTGCTTCGAGAATCTGAGGAAGTATTTCTATTTCTCTCTGTAAATCTTCCGCGATGCGCAGCAAGACTCTTTCGGGAACGTTTTCTCCTCCTATAGCAATTTGGACTATTGGTAGTTCAACTGCTGAGGCCTCTTGGATAATAGGTTCTTCGGTGGACTGAGGGAAACGGGCTTTGGCCCTGTTGATGGATTCCCTTACCTCGGCTAAGGCATTTTGCGAATCGAAGCTAATATCAAATTCGGTCATTATAGTAGCTACGTTTTCACTTGAGAAAGAAGTTATCTCAGTAATACCGTCGATAGTTTTAAGTTCTAATTCTGCGGGCTTAGCCAACAAACGTTCAGCATCTTCTGGTGAGATTCCTTCATGGATGATAGTCGTAATAACTAGGGGCACTTGAATATCTGGATACATTTCTATGGGTATAGATAGAAATGAAACCCAACCGGCTAATATGGTAACCACAAAAATGCTTATCGTCGTTCGAGATCTTGATATTGCAGCGTCAATATAATTTTGCATAGCTTTGAAACTCAGAGTGTTACTTAGTTATCCCAATCGAAATTACTTTCCACAGTTTGTCCAGGAAATACGATTTCCTGACCCAGAGTAACCAGGTTTACAGAACCATTAAGTCCAGTAACCCAGATCCCTGGATTAACTAGGCTAGTGTTGTCGCCAACGATCTCAATAATATGGGAGCTGACTAGGTCACTTTCATCGATAGTTTTAACCGCTATTTCTCCACTATCGTTGAGTGTCAGCGCAGAAGAGGGGATGAGATGAGCTTGGATATCCCTTGTCTCGACCATTAGTTCCACTGTTATACCTTCACGTAGATTTTCGTATTTGGAATCTACTTCGATTTCGACACGATAGCTGCGGGAGATTGCATCTGCTGCGCGAGCAAGATAATTTACTGTACCTTCAACATATTCACCGCTAAGTAATTTACCTGTAACCTTCGCTCCCACTTGGATACCGCTTACTTCCTGTTCAGGCACAAGGCCAACCAATAGCATTGGCGTGTCATCTAGAACTGAGGCGCAGACAGTGCCTGCATTTAGTAAATCCCCAATTTCAACCGTTCGTGTTTCTACGATTCCGTCGAATGGCGCTAAAATTTTGGTCTTCTCCAGAGCGAGCTTTGTGCGGTTAATGGCAGTCTTTGAGGATTCCAATGCAGTTTTAAGTTGGGCAACAGCTACGTCTGATTGCAGGCCGCGCTCTTGGAGATCCAAAGAAGCCTTATATTCGAACTCAGCCTGTTCCCGCCGGCTAAGAGCCTCTTGTAAATTTGCTTGACGATTATCGACAGCGATTTCACAAAGAATATCTCCTTGGCTAACTCTGGCACCACGGGGAATGGGTTCTGAAACGATTCGGCCAGATTCTTCAGCACGAACCTGAACATGACGAGATGCTTGAGTTCGGCCTCTTACTCGAACTTTCTCTACATAGCCTTGCGGTTCTATACGAGTTGCTCTCACAGTCAAAATTTCTGTATTTTCTAATGAATTTTGTCCTTCGGATATGGCTATAACAGCTCTGGGTGTATCAGTAAGCTTGTCATTGGTACTTTCGGCACTGCGAGGTGCGAACATCCACACTCCCACCAGAAGCATTATGATTACTGACACTATCTGTTGGTTTTTCACTACTGTCTCCGCTTAAGGCCTTATGAATTTTGCCCTAAATACCGCAACCCACACAAAT
>CAWKZI010000209.1:0-5078 GCA_963854365.1 Gammaproteobacteria bacterium | reverse complement strand
ACACAAATTATAATTCGATCCGGTATTCTTGCTAAAAAGTTTATACAAATATATTTCGGCAATTCTGATTACATTATATTAAAGAGTATTTCTTCTTGGCAAAAATTGAAGGTGAGATCTGGTTTAATGATGATGGTGTTGTTCGCTTAGCCATTGACCAGTTTAATTTACTCCAGGCAATAAGGGAGACTGGGTCGATTTCCTCGGCAGCCCGGGAGATTGGTATTAGCTATAAAACTGCCTGGGATAGAATTGAGCAGCTAAACAACTTATCTCCTAACTCTCTCGTATCTCGAGCTGCAGGAGGCAAAAAAGGCGGCGGTACGAGACTTACTGGATATGGTATAGAGATTCTAGAGGGCGTTATGAAACTTAATCAGAAGCATCAAGAATTCATTGCGTCATTAAATCAAGAAATGGGTAGTATTGATGACCTAAGAAGTTTTATGAAGTACAGTAATCTGAAATCTACTGCTAGAAATCAATATCTAGGCCGTGTGAGTTCAGTCCTAATTGGAGAATTAAATACTGAAGTTTTATTAGATATAGGGCCTAACCTAAAGCTTGTTGCCCAAATCACAGACCAGAGTCGTGAAAATCTTTGTTTGACAGATGGCTCTGTAGTATTTGCGATGGTCAAGGCCTCCTCTGTAACTTTGTCCACCGGCAAAGTTCTGCATGTAAGTGCGCGCAACCAACTTAGCGGTTTGATTAGCCGGATCAATCGAGGCCCTATCAATGCAGATATTTCGATAGATCTTGGAGATGCGAAAACTCTTAGCGCGGCTATAACGTCATATAGTCTAGTCTCGATGGGTTTGTCTGAAGGAATGCGGGTAAATGCGTTCTTTAAAGCCTCAAGTATTATTCTGTTGCAGGCTTAGCCTACCAGTGCTGCAGCTTTTATCTGCGCATATAACCGTAGTGAAGGTTTTAGCGCTAATTTCTTGGCTGAGTAATCTGAAACCTTGGCCAGTAGTTTTGCCCCTCCGATTGATAGCTTAACTGTTCGACTTCCTTGCTTTAATTCAGAAATATCAAGCACTTCCGCGTTCAATATATTAAGAATGCTGCTGTCAGTGGGCTTACTAAGGCACAGGCTCACGTCACGTGCCAGAATACGCAGTTTTACCTTTTGGCCTATTTCGCGAGTAATATGTGAAATATGTAGTAATTCTCCTCCTCCGCAGCTCTCAACACTGGTCAGATGTGGCAAGTTATACGAGTGAACGCTGCATTCGAGGACACTGAAAGCCTCATCCAGTTCAATTAAAGGACTATCCATCCTACTTAATACTTCTTCTATCGGGCCAAAGGCGCTTACCTTTCCGCCATCCATTAGTATTAAGTTATCTGCAAGCCTAGCAATTTCCTCGCTAGAATGAGAAACATAGAAAACTGGTATATCAAGGATTTGGAAGATTTTTTCCAAGTAAGTTATTAGATTTTCTCGCGCGTTTTTATCCAGTGCGGACAAAGGTTCGTCCAGCAAAAGTAGCATCGGGGATGAAAGCAGAGCGCGGGCTATGGCCACGCGTTGTTTTTCGCCGCCTGACAGGGTTTGTGGGTTACGCTCCAGCAATCTGTCTAGGTCTAATAATTCACAAATACTCTCAAATTCAATAGATTGGACAGTTATTCTATTTCGTTTTATTCCGTAATTTAGATTTTCAACGACATTTAGATGCTGAAACAGACTAGGTTCCTGGAAAACCATTCCTATCCCCCTTTGAGGAATAGGAATATAGCTACTCTCGTTTTGCCAGACTGCTTCTCCAACTTGGACAAGCCCTGAGGCTTGTGACTCCAAACCGGCTATTACTCGCAATAGACTAGTCTTCCCAGATCCTGAAGGTCCGAATATTCCGGTAACGCCCGTTTCCGCTACAGAAAAGTCTGCATCAAGATGAAAGCTAGCCTTTTGTAAATTAATGCGAATATTGATCATATGAGCTATGACCTTCCCAGCAATAGGACACGCTTGTTTAGGCTATAAACCAACAATAAGACAGCAAACGAAAGCACCAACAGGATAGCCGATAGACTGTGAGCTGCTCCATATTGCAGAGATTCGACATGATCGTAAATGGCAATGGATAACACCGAGGTCTGGCCAGGAATATTCCCGCCGATCATTAGAACCACGCCGAATTCACCCATAGTGTGGGCAAATCCGAGGACAATTGCCGTGAGATATCCCATTTTCGATAGCGGCAGCGCCACTGTAATGAACCTATCTAATGGACCTGCCCCAAGAATCGATGCGGCTTCGAGCGGTCTTTGCCCAATGCTCGCAAATGAAGTTTGCAGTGGTTGAACGACAAAAGGTAAAGAGTAAATCACTGAGCCTAGCACTAGGCCGGAAAAAGTAAATGCCAGAGATGGCAGCCCCATTGCCGATAATGACGCGCCAATGATGCCGTCAGGTGAGAGCGTTAAAAGCATGTAGAAACCTAACACTGTGGGCGGTAATACCAAAGGTAGGGCAATGAGAGCTTCAATAATGCTTCTCCATTTGCTCTTGGTTTGACTCAACCACCACGCTATTGGTGTTCCTATGATAATTAGGATCGCCATCGTGGTTAACGACAACCTGATCGTGAGTGCGAAAGCGACAAAATCTGCGTTACTAAGCATAGGTGAGCTAATTCCTTATCTGCGATGGTGCCAAATACCCATGATCCCTCAAGATCTGGAGCATCGCGGTGCTGGATAAGAACTCAAATAATTCTCTAGCGCCAGCTGACTCAGATAATAAAACCATGTCCTGAATAATTGGAGAGTGGTGGAATGTTGGTACCAGCCAAAAGCTACCTAGCTCGCCTACGCTAAGTACTTGTGAATAAGCAACTAAGCCAAATTTTGCGCTCCCTGAATAAGCAAATTGAAAAGCTTGCGCAACATTTTCGCCAGTTACTATCTGGCCTACAATTTTATTTTCTAGCCCTAGATCATTAAGTGTTTCTAACGCAGCAGTCCCGTATGGAGCAAGCAGTGGGTTGGCAATTGCAAGGCGATGATTAGAATTGCTCAAGAGCATATTCTCGAGGGAGTCGCCTGTTATGAGGCTTTCACCCCTGCCCCATAAAGCTAATTGACCCACGGCATAGGAGCGGCGCTGCAGCATGCCGTACTGTTTTTGCAGTTGGGCTGGCCTTGCCTGATCAGCAGCCAGAAATAGATCAAATGGCGCGCCATTTAAGATCTGTGTGAAATGCTTACCCGTAGAGCCCCGTATAATCACTATTTCATGGTCTGTGTTTGACTCAAACACAGTTCTTATTACTTCTAGTGCTGTGGCGAAGTTGGCCGCAACCGCTACATTGATAGACTCAGCTCGAGCTGACGTTATGGATAATAAACCGATAATAAGAAGTAAATGGAGTTTGCAGAGATTATGGAGATTCAAAGCCATTACCCGTAGTTATAATTATCGTTATATAACATTGTATATAACGACAATTATAATGGTTTCAGCTGTGAAGAACAGTCAAGGATATGGAGTTATAACCGATTACCTATTGATACCGGAATTAGCGCTTCAGTGATCCCAAACTTCCAGTGGTTGGAAGTATGTTTTAGATACAGAATAGGCCATGATTTAAGTTATCATTATATGTATATAATACAGATATATAGAGAATATAAATAATGCATAATACGAAGTCTCCAACTGCTTTTTTTGATACACTTGAAGAAATGGCTAATCCCTTCAAGCAAGCCATTACGAGCTTAGGGCATTTAGTTGAAGATTACCCTAAAGACGCGGTATCGGACTATCAGTATGCTAGTGAGTTTATCTACAGTTACCGAGGCAGTCCGGATACCTTTAGCACCTATCGTCGGGAGATCGAACATTTCTTACACTGGTGTTGGATTATCGAGAATAAATCGTTAAATCAGATAGTTAGAGAAGATATCGAATCCTATGTTGAGTTTGCGAAGCACCCTCCTCGGTCTTGGATTGGTGAGAAAAATGTGGCTCGATTTACTGATCGGGCAGGTGTGCGGGTAGCCAATCAAACTTGGCGCCCTTACGTAAGTGCTGGCGGGGAATACGTAGTATCTCAAGCAGCACTCCAGTCCCTCTTTAGTGTTCTAAGCAGCTTCTTTAACTTTCTGATTCAGGAGAACTATCTCCATGCGAATCCGGTGTCTCAGCTTCGGCAGAAGAGTAAATTTATTCGCAAACATCAGTCTCAGAGTAAGATTCGCCGCTTGTCACCTCTGCAATGGGATTATGTCTTGGAAGCGGCAGAGAGTCTTGCCGCTCTAGAGCCCTTGGTTCATGAGAGAACTCTATTTATCATGAATGCCCTTTTCGCTATGTATTTGAGAATCTCGGAATTAGTTGATACAAGTCGCTGGCAGCCACAAATGGGACACTTTCAGCCTGATCAAGAAGGTAATTGGTGGTTTATCACTGTGGGAAAAGGAAACAAGGAGCGCGAGATATCTGTCAGCGATGCCATGTTGGACGCCCTTAAGCGCTACCGATTATCACGAGGCCTACCTGCATTTCCTAGCCCCGGAGAAGCTAACCCTCTAATCCATAAGACTAGAGGTAAAGGTGGGATCACTAGTACCAGGCAAATCCGTGGAATCGTTCAAATCTGTTTCGATCATGCTAAAGAAACCATGGCAAAAGAAGGTTTTCAAGAAGATGCAGAACGCTTGGCTACTGCAACGGTTCATTGGCTTAGGCATACTGGGATTTCAGAGGATGTAAAACATCGACCAAGGGAGCATGTACGCGATGATGCAGGCCATGGTTCCAGTGCGATAACTGATCGCTATATCGATGTAGAAAAAGCCGAAAGACATGCTTCAGCGCGGAAAAAACTTATTCGCTAAAAACGCATCTTCCTGTGGTTGTGACTTGAAGTGGATAAATATCGGAAAATTGCTTCTCACCGCTTTCGATATGGCTTAGTCTCTGGTTCTCATATTGTTTTGGAGCAACAACCAAATCATTGATTGCTGGTTGAATCGAAGACAGATTCAAAGCCGATAAGCTGTAATTTACTAAATAGGTTTTGAAATAATTATCAAGCAGAGTTCGAACTCTGTTGCATGTG
>CAWKZI010000208.1:0-5088 GCA_963854365.1 Gammaproteobacteria bacterium | reverse complement strand
TAGCAAAATCACGTAACCAACCAAGCCGCATTTCTTTTGCCGCTTCAGGCCCCATACGTTCCTTATAAGCGTAATCCGCCATGAATGTTGTCAGGCCTTCAGACCAGTTACCTCCAGGATAATAGGGATACACTCCGTTCCCCCACCAGTTATGCAATACCTCATGTCCAAGTGACGTATTACGTATAAATGGTAATCGCAGTACATTAATACCTAAATAGGTGAGTGTTGGCATGCCAAAACCAGTTGGCGTTGGACTAGATATGACACTAAATTCAGTAAACGGATATTCACCAATCCACGATTCATAAAGATGAATGTATTCTTTTACAGAGCTGAGGTATTCACGTGCCAATCCTCTAATTTGTGGATGAAAATATGTTCTTAATTGAATTCTCTTTCCACCTGCGCCGTACATTGAATCAGTCTCAACAGCATAAGGACCACCCATAAAATCAATCCCTTCAGATGGGAAAGGAAATTCAAAACGCGCTTGATATCCTTCATCAGAATCGGATTCTTCGACTATCTTCCCGGCAACAATACCTCTCTGCCCTTGTGGCATCTTAAGACTTACACGATAACTCGCCAGCTCGCCTCTAATATGCGGATACCACCCACTTGAATCAGGAAGAAAAGTGCCGAAACTTCCACTTACTGGTTTACCTCTACCAAGAGTCTGCCGGTGATTTAATGAAGTATTAAGCGGCAAAAGCTTACCTTTCCAGCTAACTTCAATTCGCTTGGGGGCGCGCTGGCTGTTTGGAATCCTCCATGTCTGCAACGCACCATGGTCCATACTCTCCGGTTTAAAAATTACCCCATCGACGAGTATATCTGTCACTTTAAAACGACTACTCAGAGCCAGAATTAATTCATGCTTGGATCTTGTCGTAATAACATTACGACCTTCTATAGTTTGCGCAACCGGATCTATGTGAACGGTAATATCATATTCAACCGACAATGCGTCCATTACTAATGGAGATGCTGAACTGACAGATACAGCCAACGGAGAAAGAAATATAAATAATATAGAAATTGAGAAGTAGAATATGGACCGTATTCTTACTAGAGCTGCACTAATTCTCATTTTATTACAGCAGAGAATCTGGCAATAATTTCAATTGTTTCACTACCACGCGTTACTCTAAGTGGCAACCAAGTACCAGGTGCCTGTCTCTTAACCGCCTCAATAACATCGTTAATTTTCTTCACTTCCAAGCCTGCAATTTCTATAATAATATCCTCATCTTTGAGCCCAGCTGTTTCTGCTACGCTACCCTTCTCAATCTTTAAAATACGGGCTCCTTTCTGTGCCATTTCAAACTGGATACCAAGCCGTTGATGTTGTGGCCCATCCGTCTTCACATATGATGCAACACCAAATACGGCATCAGCAATTCCAGCAACCAATTGCCCGCATGCTTTATTACTTTCCCATGGCAATAACATGGCAACATCCTGAATACCAAGATCCATTAGTTGATGAGGTACTCCGTAACCATTTCTGATATGCCCTGCACCCATAATTCCGACTACAAGTGGGCGCTCCGGACGAGTCAATGCGGAAAATAAAGATTGAACCCCAACCACTGGTGGGCTCTCCAATCGAGTCAATGCTGAGTGTAAAGCTTGCGCCATTGCCCGATCCCATAACTGTTGACCTCTAACAAAACGCTGAAAATCTAAGTCCTCGGTAATAATTTTAGTTTTATGATTTCGATCATGTTTTTTGTAAACAAACATTAGGTATTCAAGATAGGCTTTACTTGGTTCTGCTGGGCGTGTCACTCCTTTAAATTTGTCTTCCGACAAAATATCAAACCCCTTTAAGGACACTTCCTTCCTCAGACGCGAGTCGATATTAAGTGCCACCATTGGTATTTTATTCATCCGCGCAAAATGGAAAAGCGGCAAATACGCCTTTGCATCAATACTCCAGCCATGCTTCCAGTCTGAGGCATCAAGAAACTCTGCCACAGAAAGATTGCCGGCCACCCAATCATCGAGAGCTTTTTGAACACGACGTGGAAACATTTCGAATCCAATCACCATATTTGGCTGCCGGGTATGTAATGACGATAGCATTTGTAATTGCCAACGATGATGCTCTAGGTTAGCGTGTGCTTCTCCTAGCAATACAACAGACTGATTAATCGCATTAGAAATAACATCCGTGCCAGATATTTTTTCACCTCCCGGCACTTTCCAGCTCCCGATGGGAACGCATTCTTCCTGCCCATTATTCGGCACTACTTCTGCAAGTGCCATATTGAATTCTGTACTTGGTATCAGAAGAAATAGAACAAGAATGTTTATATATATCACGCGTCCGGACACTACCATTATGTTAATCTCCACACTGTTATTTTCTAATTATTTCAACAGATACTATTATCAGAGTCTATCCAACCCATCTTCTTGCATTCCTGAACATCCTGATCCATGGTGCATCTTCTTGCCAGTCTTTTGGATGCCAAGAATGCTGAGTTGTACGAAATACCCGCTCCGGATGTGGCATAAGTATGCTAAACCGCCCGTCAGGTGTTGTCATGCCGGCAACTCCCATGGGCGAACCATTGGGATTCAGAGGGTAAGTCTCAGTAGGTTTGCCATAATTGTTTACAAAACGCATTGTTACTAATGGCTGAGTAGCTTCAAATTTTTCCTTATTTGCAAATTCCGCATATCCTTCTCCATGCGAAACAACAATTGGCATGATGCTTCCGGCCATTCCATCGAAAAACAATGACGAGCTTTCCTGAATTTCCACGGATGCAAAGCGCGCCTCGAACTGCTCTGATTTATTACGAATAAAATGCGGCCAATTCTCTGCCCCTGGAATTAGTTCATACAGATTACTCATCATTTGACAGCCATTACACACACCTAATGCAAAAGTATCAGTCCGTTTAAAAAAAGCTGCAAACTCATCGCGGACAGAATTATTGAATAGAATAGATTTTGCCCAGCCTTCTCCAGCACCTAACACATCTCCATAGGAAAATCCTCCACACACAGCAAGACCTTTGTAATCCTTTAGAGAAACACGCCTCTCAATAATATCGCTCATGTGTACATCTGTTGCTAGAAACCCAGCCCGATCAAAAGCGGCAGCCATCTCAACGTGACCGTTAACACCTTGCTCGCGCAAAATAGCAATTCTTGGTCTGACTCCTTTTTGAATATAAGGTGCAGCTATATTATTATCTGTTTCAAAGCTTAACTTGACCTGTAATCCTGGATCAGAGATATCAAGCTTTAAATCATATTCTTGTTGGGCACAAACCGGGTTATCACGTAATTTTTGCATTTCGTAAGTCGTTTCTGACCAGATGCGATGTAACTCTGTACGCTTCTCCAAAAGTACTGGTTCATTATTTCGCATTAACCGTATTTCATCATTACTGTTCAGGCTACCAATTACAAAACTTACGTCACGTAATCCCGCCTCAGATATAACTTTCATAAAATCATCGTGGTCTCTAGTTCTTATCTGAACTACCGCCCCGAGTTCTTCATTAAACAGAACAGATATCATGCGCTCTAGAGATCTTCCGCTTAATACTTCCTGCTTCAATTCATACCCATCCACATCGTTAGCAAGAACATCAAAACAGAGTTGATCCAGGTTTACAGACACCCCCACGTGACCGGCAAAAGACATTTCGCATAGTGTCGCAAATAAACCTCCATCTGATCGGTCATGATAGGCTAATATTTTATTTTCTTTGTTTAATAACTGTATGGCAGCAAAAAATCCTTTAAGTTCCTTTACATCATCTGGACCTTCAAGATCAGGTGCTTTATCTCCTATTTGTTTGTAGACTTGTGCCAGCGCAGAACCTCCAAGCCGGTTCTTGCCAGCTCCAAGATCAATTAGAATCAATTCCGTTTCACCACAGTCGGTTTGTAGCTGCGGTGTAAGTGTTTTTCGAACATCTGTTACTCTTGCAAAAGCAGAGATAACTAGAGATAAAGGAGAAGTTACTTCCTTCCTCGAGCCACTATATTTAGTGTCAGACTTATCTTCCCATACTGTCTTCATTGACATCGAGTCTTTCCCAACTGGAATACTGATGCCTAACTCTGGACAAAGTTCCATGCCTATCGCATGAACCGCATCGAACAAATCCGCATCTTCTCCAGGATGCCCTGCTGCCGCCATCCAGTTGGCCGAAAGCTTTATTTCTTCAATATTCTCAATCAATGTGGCCGCTATATTAGTAACAGCCTCGCCTACTGCCATACGTGCAGCCGATGCAGGATTAAGTAGTGCTAATGGCGCTTTCTCACCTACAGCAAATGCCTCACCCTGATAAGTTTGGTAGCCCATTGAGGTTACCGCTACATCCGCCACAGGAACTTGCCATGGGCCTACCATTTGATCACGTGCTGTCACTCCTCCGACAGTACGATCACCAATACTTATGAGAAAAGTTTTATCCGCAACTACAGGTAATCGCAACACCTTATAAGCGCACTCTTTCAAATCTAATTCCGCTGTATTAAATGGTACCGATAGTTTCTTAACATGAGTAACCTCACGTAACATTTTTGGTGATTTCCCGAGTAATACTGAAATCTCCATATCAACTGGATAGTTATCGAAAACTGAATCAGTAACGGAAAGTTGTTCTTTCTCTGTTGCTTTTCCTACTACCGAGAATGGACAACGCTCGCGTTTACATATTGCCCTGAATAATTCAAGAGACTCTGGCAAAATTGACAACACATAACGCTCCTGTGCTTCATTACTCCAAATTTGCATTGGTGACATACCATGCTCTTCCAAAGGAATCTCACGTAGATCAATATTCCCGCCACGTCGAGAATCATGTAACAACTCTGGTAAGGCATTAGACAATCCACCCGCACCAACATCATGAATTGAAAGAATTGGGTTTGCTTTTCCCGTTCTTTCAATCTGCCAACACCTGTTTATTACTTCCTGAGCGCGCCGCTCCATCTCTGCATTACCACGCTGCACTGAATTAAAATCTAAGTCCTCTTCATTGTCCCCGGTATCCATGCTTGAGGCCGCACCACCACCCAATCCAATCAACATTCCCGGTCCACCTAATT
>CAWKZI010000207.1:0-5092 GCA_963854365.1 Gammaproteobacteria bacterium | reverse complement strand
GTGAAAAACTACACTTCTCAATCACGCTTCGATGCTGAAAGGCGGCTCATGCGGCGCCTACCTATTCCTTTTTGTCCAGTTGTTGCTTTACCTGAGGCTGGCTCCTACGTGGCGCGGGCTTCCGCCGGTGTTCCGCTCGTGGTGGTTCGGGGTCTGGATGGTACGATTAGGGCATTTCGTAATGCGTGCCGGCATCGTGGCATGCAATTGGCTGATGGTTCCGGTTGTACGAAGATATTCCGGTGTAATTATCATGGTTGGGCATACCGGCTAGATGGTCGGCTTGAGTACGTGCCGCACGAACATGGTTTTCCTGATCTAGACAAAGATAGCAACGGTTTGGTGCCGGTTCATACGGTGGAGATCCACAGTGGTTTGGTATTCGTCACGCAGGATGAACCCGTTGGGCTTGGTGCTTTAGAATCACTGCCTGAACTACTGACTGAGAATCAGGTACTATTCGATTCGAGCGAGTCTGTTGAGGACATCAACTGGAAGCTGACCGCTGAGGGAACGCTGGAAGGCTATCACATAAAGCCAACGCATCCAGAATCCTTCTTTCCTTATGGTTATGACAACCTAAACGTCATTGAAATGCAGGGGCCAAATTCTCGCGTGTGTTTTCCTTTTAGGCGCATTGAAAAACTGCGCAACGCACCGCGAGAGAACCTGTCGTTGGATCGCATGGTCACGCTGGTCCACCGGATTTTTCCTTTTGCGTCTATTAATCGGCTATCGCAACACTGCGGTATGAGCTTTGCTGAACCTGAATCACCAACTCGGACACGCTACTTTAACTATAAAGTAACACTGCCAAATTCGAATGGTAGTGCTGCCACCGAAGAGGACTTAGCTCGCGCCAAGAAGGACGCCGCTTTTCTTTCAGATACAGGCAACCAGGAAGATGCGAAGGTAGTGAGTGATATTCAAGCTGCTATGAGTTCTGGAGCCAACACGCACTATAGGTTCGGCCGATTTGAATCGGCGATTCATCACCTTCATAGCAATTTGGCCCGGTATCTTGAACGATTGGACGAGTTCGAGAAAAAGTTAATCCTTCGTTGATAATTTGATATTTTGTTTGATAAGCGAGCCGTTCGTCTAGTGCAGTATGTATAGGGATGGCGATGGAACTATTCTTGTGCAAGGCGGGTATACTCGGGTGTGGGTGTGCTGACCAGGCGGTTTGTGAGTTTCTTAAGATGCCCAGCATTACTCTTGCATTGTAGTATTACTTTGACCCTTTTTCATTCAAACTTTGTGACTACAAACAGGAAGATTTATGAAGAGACGAGAATTCTTGCTGAGTACCGCTGCCGCCAGTTCAGGGTTAATGCTGCCGGCTTGCTCCACGTCTGGCCCCAATGCAGAGAACTTTCAGGCGAAGGGAGCTGGGCTTTGGCGTCGTGACCTAGCCATTGTGAACGCACGAATCCTTACCCTGGAAGCAGCGCAAGCTGAATCCGAAGCCGTGCTTATCCGCGCCGGTCGCATCGCCTTGGTTGGCAGTAACAGGCAAGTGTTGGACGCCGCAGGATCGGCACCTGTGTTCGATGGGAGCGGGCGCACCGTGGTACCGGGCTTCGTCGACCCCCATGTCCATTTCGAAATGGCCTGCAATGCACTTTCTTATCAAGTGGCTTGTCACACCCCCCCTTTTACTTCGCTGGCTGAAATCAAGCAGGTATTGAGCAGTATGGCTGCCACAACACCAGCCGGAGATTGGGTTGTTGGTCGTGGCTCTTTCGGCATGGCAGCGCAGGTTGAAGAGGGCCGATTGCTCTCGCGCCTAGAATTGGATCAAGTCACGGATAACCATCCTCTGGCACTCTATTCCGGATTCCATGTGGCAATGTTGAACACCCGCGCACTCATGGAATTAGGTTTATGGAATAATGATTCCAAATTGCCGCGTGGCGCTATGCTGCACAGGGGTACCAGCGGCACACCCACAGGAATTGCCACCGAGATCTGGCCCATGATTCCTGCTTACTCAGCCGAACAAGTAATTGCTTCTCTGAGATCTCACGCCAGAAATATTTATGTGGCCAAAGGCATTACATCGATCTCCACACTGCCTCTAGCAGGTAGCGACCTGGTAGCCGATCAGGCAGTTCAGGCAAGTGGCGATCTGCCAATTCGGTTACGGGCGTACTACCATGTGCCGCATCTTATGTCGCTCGACGATTACATCGGCATGGGTCTTTCTCGTGGTTTCGGTACCGACATGTTTCGAATTGGCGGTGTAAAGATTTTTGTCGACGGAGCCGGCAGTGATGGGCTCGGACGAAGCTTCGCTGATTTCAAATGGGAACAAGAGGAGCTCGATGAATTTGTATTAAAAGCTCATCTTCATGGAATACAGTTGATGATGCATGCGGTAACGGATCCTGGCCATGCAATGATCGAAGCGGCGGTCGAAGCTTCGCTAAGTCGCGTAAGCGGAATGCGGCCACGAATCGAACATGGTGGTGATGCAGAAGATCTAGATCGCATCAAACGCCTGGCCCGATTAGGAATCATTCCGGTGATCACACCGCCTCAGCAGCGCGCCGCGAATCCTCGGGAACGAAACCGAACAACACCACGCTATCGAACACTGGTCAATGAAAACGTAATGCCCGCAGCTTGCTCCGATGCCACCGGCACGATACCCACCTTCAGTCCTCTGGGAGCCATCGCTGCTCTGGCAACCCCTGAACGTGATGGAGGAGGTGCACCACCGGGTGAAGAGTTGACTTTTGAAGGCGCTCTGAAAATGCACACCCTATGGGCTGCAAGAAGTGGTTTCGAAGACCATGACCGCGGATCCATTAAAGTCGGTAAGTTTGGCGATCTTGCGGTGCTTTCTGGATATCATGGCAGCATGCGGGGCGCTGAACTTTTCGATCTAAAAGTGGACGCAACAGTTTTCGGTGGTGAAATCGTATTTGAGCGTTGAGTAAAAGTGGAGGGTGGGTCTAATTTGATGAGTTCCTGTAAAGAAGGGGTGGAGTGACAAAAAGCCCGATACTGGAGTATCAGTATCGGGCCTGTCAGTCATGTTGCGTCTGATTATTCTGAACTTTATTTCAAAGCATAAACATCTAGGGTTGCAGTTCTGTTTAATGGGTCCAGAACAATCCGATCAAGATTGATAGTTCCATCGGAAATATTTATAAGCTGTTCCATAATGATAAGGTTCACTCCATCCCTATTCCACACCCCAACACCCGTGCCTGAAAAAGTATTTTCTTCGTCGACATAGCCTCTGCCTTCGAATGTATAAGTACCGCCATCACCAGTATCGCTGCGAGCCAATATGAAGGTCATGTATACGCGGCCATAAACACCCATTTGTGCCTCGGCGTTGATAGTGGTGAAATCCCCATCTAATGTGATAGATGTAAGTTCTAATTCCGATCTTGGCTGGCGTGCTTCTAAAGCTAATCCGTGGTGATCGGCGAAAGACAAGCTTGAAAATATTAACAGTGATAATAGCAGGACGACTTTGTGCATTTTTAATTCCTTTGTTTAGTTGAGAGTTATGGTTGAGCGTTTTCCGCCTTTCCATTCGTCCAATATAGTATGTAGGGGAGCGATGGAACCTACTTGGACAAGTGGGGGCATACCACGGGTGGTGGAGTCTGGGCGAGAGTGATTATCTTCTCTACTGTATCTTTTAAGAAACAATCTCTGCCTAGACGCTAGTGAACCCACCGTCTGCTAAGTATACACCACCATTGCAAAAGGATGCTTCGTCCGAAGCTAAAAATAAAGCTAGATTTGCTATCTCTTCATTCTTTGCGTAACGATTCATCGGTATCAAATTTTTAACCCCATCTCTAACAGATTCTGGTGAGGTAGGATTTATCTGTGATTCCACTGAACTCATCATTTTATTATCAACAGGGCCGGGTGCAAGTGTATTGATACGAATTCCAGCGGCGCCATTTTCTATACAAGCAGTTTTAACCATACCGCAAACTGCATGCTTACTGGCTGAATATGGGCATAAACCGCCAAAACCAACTACCCCCGCGCCAGACGAAATAGCTACAATTGAACCAGCTCCTTTCTCGCGCATGCGAGGAATAGCGTGCTTGAGATAAAGCCATACACCGGTGACGTTTACAGCCAGCACATGATTAAATTCTTCCGTTGTATATGCTTCTAATGGTTGTACTTTGCCTTCGGTGCCAGCATTCGCGATAACAATATCTATGGAATCAAATGCTTCAATAGCGGCTTGAATCGATAAATTTACGGCTTCTTCATCAGTAGCCTCTGCTACCACTGAAATTAGGTTAGCTGGTGCACCTAGTCTAGATACAAGAGAGTCAAGCTTATCTCTGGAGCGTCCCACAACCACGAGGTTAGCTCCTTCTTCCAAAAATTTATTTGTAATCGCTTCACCAATTGCACCAGTAGCACCAGTAACTAAAGCAGTTTTACCCTGAAGTCTCATTCTTCAATTCTCCTAACAATAAATTCAATAAAGCTTAAATCATATATAGTCTTTTACTTCCTAATTAATTAGCTTAATCGTCTATATCAACTTGTTCACAACGAGGATTGCCGTCTTCATTAACGTGGCAATATACTGTATTCCACTCTGCAATGCGGCGATCAAAGACACGATACCAAACTGACCCGTCAGGCATAGCGACTGTTGATCCAACTAAGTCTTCTCTGTTGTTGAAGCGAGTCTGGCTTACCGCAGGGCTTCCGCCACTCTCAATCTCAATTTGAACTTCCTGCTCATCTTCCTGAGAGAAGGCAGGTGGCGCAACCAGCGCAATCAATAGAATTAGCTTTTTCATTGTTATTCCCCTTTTTATAGAACCCGGAAACTAGATCATAGCAAATCATTTGAGCGGATTAGTATGTATATAAATGTTGGGACTCCTAGCTGCAAAAAAGGGGGGGGGTTAGGGCCGGGGTAAAACGATCAGCCTTATTATTTGAGGTTGTTCTTAGATGCTATTGATTTCTAGCCACTTTGAATGACCCTTGCAATGAGCAAGAAGCCAATTTTCTCATTGCGCCTCGAGTCTCGGGCTCGTCAACATTGAATCAAGAAGCTGTTTGGACAGAAAAGGCCCGTGTTGAG
>CAWKZI010000206.1:0-5106 GCA_963854365.1 Gammaproteobacteria bacterium | reverse complement strand
TAGACAAGGCAACCTTTGAGGATCCACACCAATATGCAACGGGAATGAAGTTCGTTCTCGTTAATGGCGAAGTCGTGGTCGAGAACGGGCAACATTCTGGACGGCGCCCAGGAAAAATTCTTTATGGCCCCGGTTATACCGGGCAATAAAATGCTTAATCAACCCTTTATAATATTTGGTTAAACCTCTATTGACCCATTACTCTCATTCTCTCAACACTCAATAAGACAACATCCTTCGGTACCCGCCTATGGCTCCCCTTTCTTGCCTGATTTCTACCGAAAAGGCGGTTTGCGGTGACATTTGAGAATACTTTGTAATATATTCAATAACTGGCGGTTCTAATACGATGAAGAAGAAAAGCCCGAGTCTAGAATACAAATATATTAATAGATAAAATTGATAATTATCACGCACGAATTCTTTGGAGAGAATTATGATAAAAAGAGTATTAGTAGTTATTTCTGCTCTAGCAATACTGGCATCTGGTCTTTTATTCGCGGCATCCGCCCAAGATGGCCCTACGCCGCAAGAGCAGGCAGAGGCTGCAACCGAAACACGACAAGGTCTATTCAAATTATTGGTCTTTAATCTGCTTCCTATTGCTGGTATGGCCCAGGGAGCTCCATTCGATGCCGAAGTGGCAGAAACAAATGCCCGACGCATTGCTGCATTAGCACCAATGATTCCTGATGTTCTTGGCGCAATGGATACTCGCAATTTTGATGTCGAAACAGAAGCTCTAGATCTAATCTGGGACAATATGAATGATATCCAAACTAAATCACAAACACTGGTAGACAATGCCATTGCGTTTGCTGATACAGCCGCGGGCGGCGATATGGGAGCAACTCTAGGTGCCTTTAGAGCGCTAGGTGGTTCCTGTGGAAATTGCCATGACACTTATCGAGTTGATAACGACTAGCTCTTAGCTTGTTAAAGAAAGGGCGGCAAATAGCTGCCCTTTTTATGTCTGCCCCTATTCTTTCCTAGTGAAGTTAAATTTGGCACCGGTCAATTTCTTGGGTGTCAGCACAACAAATGTAAAACCTATTTTTACAGTAAGAACCACCAAGAACATAACCCTGCTCTCCGCGAAGAAACTAAGACCAGAACCTCCATAGAGAAGATAGCCATTTCCTCTCCAAGCCTAACTATCAATTTATTTACGTATGGATTAGTTGACCCCGCAAGCATGACCATTTCAACAGAGTACGCTCCACAAAAAGTAATCTTGAAAATTAGATTTACTCGCTATGGCGTTTGAAGAAAGCCGCTAAGGCATCACGATCTTCGTCATTAATTTTACTGGTATTGTGTTCGATAACGTCATTCATATCGCCACCGACAAATTCGCCGTCTGGTTTTAAACCTATTAGTAAGAACAGATCAACATTATTGACAGTCCAATCTTCTAGTGACTCAGCATCAATCGATTCTACGTTTTCCTCACCTAGCTCTGCTCCGGCAAATTCTCTAGTGGTATCAGGGATGCCCAAACTAGATCTCGGGGTGTGACATTCGCCGCAGTGGCCCAAGCTTCTAGCAAGATATGCACCGCGCGCAATTAAGTCGTTGTCAAATTCGTCATCTACCTGCGCTTGGGTAAGGTCCGCAAGTGCATTCCATCCAGCGATAGTCCAGCGCATAAGCCAGGCGGGCGTCTGTGCATCTGAGGCTGAAAAACTTACTGGCTCCAGAGACATGAGATAAGACCCGATATCAACCGCATCTTGATCAGTTAAACCGGCATAAGCTCGATAGGGAAAGGCTGGGTAATAGAAACTACCACTTGGGCTCCGACCATACTTTAACGCAAGTAGAAAATCTTTGGCTTGCCAGTTGCCGATACCGGTCTCAGTATCTGGAGTGATATTCGGCGCGTAGAAAACGCCGAAATCGGTTTCCAAACCAAATCCTCCGCTCAATAGTTCTGGATTTTCCTCACCCCGGTGACAGCTTATACAGCCGCCGGCTGTCACTAAATAAGCCCCCCGTTCGATTGCTTCAGGCGACTTAGACAATTCAAATCCCTTGGAAACCGAGGGCAGAGCGAACAACCAAAACACTAAAAACAGAGAAACCAGTACGCAAGTGCCGAGAACCTGTGATCTAAATCTCATCGATCTATTACACCTTGTATAAGCCTATTTTGTGAACCCAGTTTACTATAGCGAGATAATTATGGAGAGCATACTATAATGATTGCTAAGACAAATCTTAGTAGTTGCTTGGTGGTTAAATTTTAAAGTGAGATATTTCTGTTGTTAGAATTCGAACATATTATCCAAGTTAATGATTTAAGCAATGATGCCATTGCCGTTCTCTCTCGGGCACAACTTTGGCGAGGCCTGGTATTACGAGCTCAGCAACCGGACAAATTTAACCAAAGTTTAAGTTGCAGCTATAAACCTCTTTCTGAGAACGAATTCCTGCGTACCACTTCTGCCGGAGAAAGTAGTTTTTACGAGCGAGTAGTGCTTACCCCACAAGTAAAAATTCATACAGGTACCGGCGATAGCGAACAGATAAGTTCTGAAAGCACTGCAGAAATTGAAGAGCCAGAGCCGAATTCATTGTTCATTCGATTCACCTACAAACGGGAATTGGGCGATAGCAATTCCGAAATCGATATTGGCGAACATTTAAAATCGGCATATGTGCAAATCGATCGAGATGCGATTGCTATGATCCGCGTGATGGCTGAGAACAACTTATTCGATCAAGCAATCAATTAAACAAGAATCAGCCTCGTTATCGAACTTTGATTCACACCCGCTTATTGGTTTATGCTCTGAGTCTCCTTTTTGCTAGGACAACACTAGTCACTCATATAAAAATCAGTGATAAAACAATGATTTAGAGGCCTTGTCGATGAGAAAATATGCGATTTTCGCTCCACTCCGTGCTACATTTTTAGCGTTAGCGACATTATCTGCGCTCTTGTTCAATGCCCAGATTTTGGCTGAACGCCAAGCAACTGACGATGAACAACATATTTCTGACTCTCGAGTGCAACACAGGAGCTATACCTTTCCACCTACAGGCGAGACTATTCCCTATGCCCTGTTTGTACCTTCTAACTACGACCTAGGTGATAGCGCTCCTCTTATAGTTTCCCTCCACGGCTTGGGCCGCAGCCATGATTGGTTGATGGGCTACCATGGGTTCTTAGAACAGGCTGAAGCAAATGGTTACGTGGTAGTAACTCCCCTTGGCTATATTCGAAGAGGTTGGTACGGGTCCCGAACTACTGAAGATGCCGACGATGCAAAATATAGCGAACAAGATGTTATGGAAGTGCTTCGGTTGGTTCGAGAGGAATTGAATATCGATGGCAATCGCATCTATTTGTGGGGACATTCCATGGGCGGCGCAGGAACCTACCATATCGCCGCTAACTATCCTGATATCTTCGCTGGGCTTGGTGTCGCGGCACCGGCGCCGAATCAATCAATGTCGATGCAAGAGACCATAAATAAGATAAAACATATGCCAATTCTGGTCCTGCAAGGTGACGAAGATGAGCTGGTTCCAGTTCAAGTGACGCGAGATTCAGTAGCTATTATGAGAGAGTTGGGCATGCAACATGTTTATGTTGAAATTGCAGGCGGTGATCATTCATTGTTGATTTCACAAGACAGCGTCAACATGCAAAAGTTTGTCGACTTTTTTAATATTGTAAGAAAGCAATACTAAGGGCCACAAAAAAATGAAGAACTATTCCCTATCTAAACGTTGTATTTTGATTCTATTTCTAACGTTTATGGGCACAACATTTCTCAATGCTGCTGAGTCGAATGATTTTGATGCCGCCGAGAGGTATCAAGGTACATGCTTTGCTTGTCATGGAACCGGCCAGGCACATGCGCCTATAGTTGGTGATGTAATCGAGTGGGAGATTCGACTAGAAAAAGGATTAGACACTCTTGTGCAAAGTACCATCAATGGTTTGAATGGAATGATGCCCGCAAGAGGTTTGTGCACTGATTGCAGTGATGAGCAGTTGAAGGCAATTGTTGATTACATGTTGGACCAGAGTAAGTAGCTATTAAAAATTTCCATACGATCTCAAAAAATAAATTACTCCGAAATTTCAGACTAAAAGTATAAAATGAATAATCTAATAAAAAGACGGGAGCACGTCGATGCAAATTAAAAAGATAACTTTGATGTCGAAAGAATTACTTCTACCATTTATAGCTATTTTCCTCATAAGTTGCTCTGCGGAAAACGAAACGACTTCTATAATGGTTCCAACCGGCAGTGAATCTACTGGCGGCGCCGTTGAGCCAGAAGAAAACGGTCTTTCTTCGATAGAAAATCTTGAGTGGCCGCTACATAACTTTGACTTGTATGGATCTCGATTTGCACCCAGTGATCAAATAACCCCCGACAATGTTTCCACTCTGGTCCCGAAATGGCTTTTTCAACATGGCGTCATTGATGGAGTTAGCAATCAAACTACACCTGTCATAGTCGACGACATGATGTACCTCACTGACTCAAGGGGCTCGGTCTATGCCCTTAATGCCAGAGACGGACACTTAATTTGGAGCTATGACGTAACTCGTTTACTCGGCGGCGGGCGACGCGAAGGCTACATCTTCCGTCACCGCGGCGTTGTTTATGACGATGGTGTCGTCTACTCCGCTGCTGGTTCATTCATGTTTGCTCTCGATGCCAAAACCGGCGAGCCCTTGGAAGGCTTCGGCGAGAATGGACAAGCACCGGTGATACTAGATGTACTCCAGCAAAGAGACCCTACGATCGAAACAGCAATTTCAGTCGGTTACTGGTTTACCACTGCTCCACAAATCTACGATGGAGTGATCTACATTGGCACCACTCGTAGTGAAAGTCACATCGCCGGTGGCTATGTGCTTGCCATAGATTCCAAAACTGGTGAAGTATTGTGGAATTTCAATACCGTTCCACAAAATGAAAACGACCAGGGATGGGATATCGCAGGACCAACCTGGGTTGGCAATGAACGTAATGGTGGTGGAATTTGGGAAACCCCCTCAATCGACCCAGAGCTGGGCATGGTCTACTTTGCTGTTGGGAATCCTTTCGGTGACAGCACTGAAAGAGACGGTATGAATT
>CAWKZI010000205.1:0-5111 GCA_963854365.1 Gammaproteobacteria bacterium | reverse complement strand
ACCAACATTTCTGACCATTAAGAATATAGTCGTCGCCGTCTTCTACCGCACTAGTTCTAACACTACCTAGGTCAGAACCCGCATTAGGTTCGCTATAACCCAACCAAAACGTAGCTTCACCAGAAGCGATAATTGGCAACCATCTTTCTTTTTGCTCCTTGGTACCTACTCTTAAGAGCATCGGGGCTACGATACCAGTTGTAACACTATTCATAGTTGGCGCTCGGTAATAGCTCATACGCTCATCGAAAATAGCTTGCTGCATATTTGAATAAGCCTGCTTTTTTCCGCCGATATCCCAGAAAGCCGTAACCCAACCTTTTTCAATAACTTTTTCCAAAAAAGCCTCTGCTAAATCGCTATCTCCCTGTTCCTGATAACCACTGCGAGCGTAGTCATGTGGCCAGGTAACCGGCTTTTCTGCCCACCGCTCAGGAAGTTCACGCCGCAAAAATTCATCTATCTCATCATGAAATTCTTGCTCTTCTTTAGAAAATTTTATATCCATACCTTACCTCATAACCTAACAGCACCTTTAGTGCCGCCCGTCCTTCTCGCTCACATTTTAAATATTTTTACGATAAAGCTTTTTTAATAATTTATAAAAATTTGATTTCAGCAGGTTAGTCAAATTTCTAACTCACCCCCCCCCCCGAAATTTTAACTTGCGGGGATTTCCGGCCTCATACAGCATACTGAATATCTAAATAAAAAGCCATCCGGATGGCTTTGTTCTTGGATGATTGATTATTGCTGTGTTAGGCTGCTTTAAAAATTCTAAATCTGTTGCGACATTATGCCCCGGAATCAGTTAATAGAAGCTTCACCGCTTAGCAAACAGAAAAGCAAGAGCGCGAAAGCTAAAGCAGCTATTTGCGAGGCTACCATCGATTGTCTCGTCGAGGTAGGCTACGGAAAAACTTCGCTCAATTTAGTCGCCGCCCAAGCGGGTTTTTCCAAGGGTGCCTTACAACACCATTTTCACAGTAAAGAAGATTTGATAATTGCCACTGCTAATCGATTATTGCAACGAACTGTCAATGCTCCCATTCGTTCAAGCCCACACTCAAATCTCAGTTCTTCACATTCTACGCAAACTGTCTCCACTGCTATTCTCTTCCTCTGGAATAAATTAGTGAATACTCCACCCTATCGAGCATTGCTTGAAATCCTCACGGCCGCTCGAACCGATGTGGCTTTGCGGAAACGAGTGTCACATACTTTACAAGAATGGAATACAGCGCTGAATGAGCAGGCAATTGCCACTTATTATTCGCGAGAAGGTGATGAAGAAGTTAGACAGCTTATGAGTATGACTCGGAATTTTCTCGGCGGGCTTATAATACATGAACGTCATGGCCGAAAGTCTTCCGAAAGCCTGAAGCAGGTGAAGAAATGGATAACATTGATTGAACCAAAATTAAAACTGCGTACAGAGAAAAACTAAAATGACCATAAAACTTTATCACTGCCATCGCGCACGATCTATGCGTCCACTCTGGACTCTGGAAGAAATGGGAATCGACTACGAATTAATTGTTATGAAATTCCCACCACGAGCTACCTACGAAGGCTATCTCGACATCAATCCGCTCGGAACCGTGCCTACGATGGTTGATGGTGATGTGACAATGACTGAGTCTGCAGGCATTTCACAATACCTTGTGGATCTTTATGGGCCCACCGACATAGCGCTCAAGCCTGGCGATCCTGACTATGGAACTTACCTGAACTGGTTACACCGCAGTGATGCGACCTTAACTTTTCCACAGACACTGGTGCTGCGTTATACCAAATTGGAACCTATGGAAAGGCGACAGCCACAGGTAGTTGAAGATTACACCCGCTGGTTTTTTTCACGATTGAGAGCACTAGAACTAGCATTAAAAGACAAAGATTATCTTTGTGCCAATAAATTCACTATCGCTGATATAGCGGTAGGCTATGCACTCGTATTAGCCGAATCATTGGGCTTGTCCGAATCATTCAAACCCAATACACAAAAATACTTTGCTATGTTGAAAGCGCGACCAGCATATCAACGTGCAGCTGAACTTTAAGATTTGTATTGCAGGTTCAATACAGAAAGCTAATACACTAGTGCAATAATTTAACCGTAACGAGAAAATCGAGAAGCAGAAAGAAATATGAGTTTAGAATTTGTCAACGATGACGTGCAGTTATACCGGCCAGTTTTCGCTTATGACTGGCTTAAATATCACAACGATGTGAACCCAAACAATATTGCTATTGTCGATTTAGACTCAGGAAAAGAGTTTACCTATCAACAATTCAACAAGCGTAGCTGCCAGTTAGCCAATTATTTGCGAGATGAGCTCGGTGTTAAAAAATCTGATCGTGTGGCAATCCTGGCAAAAAACGGTAATGAGTATTTAGAATTCTATTATGCCTGCAACAAGTTGGGTGCGATTTCAGTTCTCTTGAATTGGCGACTTACTGTTAGTGAATTAGAGTATATCGTCCAAGACTCTGCGCCAAAGGCAATTGTTTATGATGATATATTTGAGCAACAGGTGGTTGAATTAATTTCACTTTGTGGTGTACCTGATTTTTTGCGTATCAGCAGAGACTTGTCAGACAATCCCTATGAGGAAGCACTGGCGAAATGCCCAACTATATTTGTTAGCGATCCCGAAAATCGCATTCGATTAATTGATGTGCAGACCATCATGTATACCTCTGGCACCACTGGGAAACCTAAAGGCGCTATGATCACTTACAATATGACCTTCTACAACGCGGTGAATTCTGGCGTTCCAACAGCACTCTCAACTGAAAGTGCTAATTTGGTTCTGTTGCCTCTGTTTCATACTGGCGGATTAAACTGCTACGCGAATCCTGCAGTGCATGCTGGCGCGACTAACGTCATTATTCGTGATTTCGAACCAGCGGATTGTTTACAACGAATACTCGACCCAGAATTAGGCATAACTCATTTCTTAGCTGTTCCGGCAATTTATCTATTTATGTCTCAGACTCCAGACTTTGCTGAAGCATCTTTCGAAAACGTGAAGCATGCGGCTGTTGGCGGCGCACCAATTCCGTTGCCAACACTTATGGCCTGGCAGGAACAAGGGCTGCCACTAAAACAAGGTTTTGGCATGACCGAAACTGGGCCTTCCTGTTTGTCTTTGCCGAAAGATAAAACTGTAGAAAAAATTGGGTCAGTTGGCTTGCCAGTAATGCACAACGAAGTTCGCATTGTGGATGACCAAGGCAGCGACGTGCTTCAAGGTGAGATCGGCGAGTTATGGGTGAAAGGCCCAAACATTTGCCCGGGTTATTGGAACAAACCAGACGCTAACAAATTATCTTTTACCGATGGTTGGCTGCACACTGGCGATGCTTCTCGCCAAGATGAAGATGGGTACTACTATATTGTTGATCGCTGGAAAGACATGTACATATCTGGTGGTGAAAATGTTTATCCAGCCGAGGTTGAATCTGTCATTTACGAATTAGAGGGCGTCGTTGAAGCAGCTGTAATTGGTATAGCGGACGAAAAATGGGGCGAGGTAGGTAAAATTTTTCTGGTGTTGCGAGAAGGAGTCAAAATACCGGAAAACGATGTACTGGGACACTGCGCCCAGAAACTGGCGAAGTTTAAAGTTCCACGCAGTGTCGAAATTATCGATGCACTGCCACGGAATGCTACTGGAAAAGTTCTAAAACGAGAATTGTCTTAAGCGACTATAGAGCCAGAAAATTTAATCGGTCTCGGTTGATTGCCTCGCACCAATCGACCCGGTCTTGCACCTGTTGATTGCCCGTCTTGATAAACCACCTCACCACTAACAATTGTCGCCACATAGCCGTCGGCAAATTGCATGAGCCGACGACCGCCCGCTGGCAAATCATGATGTACTTCTGGCCGATGTAGCTCCATTGAATCGAAATCAATAATATTAATGTCGGCTTTATAGCCCTGTGCTAGCACGCCGCGGTCTAACAAACCGACTGCTTTAGCTGTGTCCTGACACTGTGCTTTGATCACCCAGGGTAGAGACAATCGTTCACCCCGACTCCGATCTCTAACCCAGTGAGTTAACATATGCGTGGTGAAGCTACCGTCACAGATAGTTCCGCAGTGAGCTCCCCCATCTCCTAACCCCAAAACTGTGTCCGGGTGCAGCATCATTTCCAAAGAGGGGTCTAAGGAGTAGTCTGCATAGTTTAAGAAAGTGTAGTAAATCATCGCCTTGCCATCACCTGCTGTCATCACATCAAGGCACAACTCCATTGGGTCAATGCCACGAGTTTTTGCAATTTCTGCAACAGATAATTCAGGTTTTGGTTCGTAATCAGGTTTATCTCCCATAATAAATAGATCATTAAACCGCTTGAATACCTGGCGCATAAACGGATTAGTATCCAGCACCGGTTCTTCGGATAAAAGCTGTTTCTGAAAAGATGGGTCACGTAACCGCTCAAGCTTTTCTTCGAAGCCAAGATGTTCGATGGCCTGATAGCTTGGGTGAGTAGAGAACGGGTTATTACTTAGCTCCAAACCAAATAGCACGCCAACTGGCCTACCACATACTTGGGCTTTTATTTCTATACCATCTTCATTCGCCGCCGAAATATTCTCCAAGATTTTTCGCCAGCCAACTGGGGAACGATGATGCTGGGCTACTGAAACCGATAGAGGCCGACCGGATTCCTTAGCCATCTCCCGCAGAATTTGGAATTCTGACTCATTCTCCTTGAAGTCTGAAACTACTTGCATAACCCCAGCCTTACTTTCTCCTACGGCTCTAGCGATGCCTACCATCTCCTCGATTTCGGCAGTGAGTGTTGGTGTGGGTTCACCCTCTGCTGTGCGATGATTTAAGGTTCGTGAAGTAGAAAACCCAAGGGCACCAAGCTCTATTGCTTCTTTAGTAATTGTAGCCATCTGAGCAATATCATTCTTAGTGGCCGGCTCACGATTAGCGCCACGTTCACCCATGACATAAACACGCAGGGGGCCGTGGGGAATTTGCGCGGCAAAATCTATATCATATTTTTTCTCTGAAAGACTATCCATATACTCAGGAAAAGATTCCCAGTTCCAAGGCAAGCCTTCCTCCAATACAGGATGTGGAATATCC
>CAWKZI010000204.1:0-5138 GCA_963854365.1 Gammaproteobacteria bacterium | reverse complement strand
TCATCGGTAACGACACGCCTCGTGTTGATGCCATTGAGCGGGTCACCGGTGCCGCCAAATTCACTCGCGATGTTAAATTACCCGGGATGCTTTATGCTCGGGTATTGCGTAGTCCACACCCCCATGCTCGTATAGTAAGTGTAGATACATCAGAAGCTGCTCGCTTGCCTGGTGTACGTTCTATTATTACTCACGAAGACGCTCAAGTAGTTTGGGGAGCAGGATCAGTTTCCGGTGGCCGGCAATACAATGATCCAACCAAGGATGCGACTCTGCATCGACGTTATATATTTAACAACCCCGTTCGCTGTGTCGGCGATTCTGTTGCAGCTGTAGCGGCAACTGATCGTCACATTGCTGAGCAAGCAATAGCTCTAATTAAAGTGGAATATGAACAGCTTCCGTTTGTGTTGGAACCGGAAGCAGCTCTCGAAGAGGATGCTCCGAAAATATGGCCAGAAGGAAATCTCTGCCCTGACTTTAGAAATAGCTTCGAACCTATGACCTCTGATATCGGTGATGTCGAAGAGGGCTTTTCTGATGCTGATCAGGTATTTGAAGAGAAATATGAAACTGGATTTATTCACAATGCGCAAATGGAACCACGTTGTTCATTAGCAAGTTGGGAGGGAGAAAAGCTAACCCTATATACCCCTTCTCAAGGTATTTCAAATTGTCGTCACGATACCGCCAAGGATTTGGGATTGGAAGATCATCAGGTGAGAGTTATCGCTCAGTATATGGGTGGCGGCTTCGGTAATAAGAATCAGAATCAAGATTCTGACCTAGTAGCCGCAACCTTATCACGACGTTCTGGTGCGCCGGTGATGGTGGAATATTCACGTCGCGAAGATTGGTTGGGAGTTCATGGGCGTTGGCCAACAGTTCAGTATTACAAAATCGGCGTAAAAGATGATGGTCAGGTAACTGCTATGCAAATGCGGGCTTATAGTGGCATGGGGCCTTATCGTAAAAACTCCGGTGGAATTAGTGGTATGGATGCCTATGGATGTCCAAACCGACTCCGCGAGATTTATCCGGTTTATACTAACCGTACTACCTCAGGCAATTTTAGAGCACCGTCAGAGCCGCATGGTTTTTACGGCATCGAATCGATGATGGATGATATTGCTTATAAGATAGGAATGGACCCAGTTGAATTCACCTTGCGCAATATGCGACGACCAACGGATGATCAGCCATTCACTAACTACTCATTGGAAGAAGTAATCGAAACCGGTGCTCAGCAATTTAATTGGCAGAGCCGCCGCAAACTTACACCAGGCTCTGATGAAGGACCTATCAAGAGGGGGGCAGGTTTCTCTTTTATGATGTTCCGAGCAGGAGTTGGCACCAGTAGCGCAATAGTTCGAGTTGATGCGAACGAAAAGTACACACTCTTCGTTGGTGTAACTGATATTGGGCCTGGAGCAAAAACCACTATGGGAATGATTGCAGCAGAAGCCTTGGCTGTACCTTTGTCTCAGGTTGAAGTGGTTTGGGGTGATACAGATCGATGTCCTTATTCAGTAGGAGAATCCGGTAGCCGTACAACTATTCAAACTGGCTTGGCCGTGGTTCAAGCTGTTGAAGAACTTAAGTCTCAAATTGCCGATCAAGGTATGCCTAATGGTAATGATGTACTAATCGGTACAGCCACACCGATTCCTACTACAGATGGCAAAACGCGGCAATGTTTTGGTGCCCATTTCGTGGAAGTAGAAGTAGATACAAGAATCGGCACTACGCGTATTTTAAAGTACACAGCCGTCCATGAATCTGGCCGAATCATAAATCCAACTACTGCCAGAGATCAGATACGAGGAGCGACAATTCAAGGTATTGGTCAGGCTCTGCACGAAGATCTACTTTATGACAGCGACAGTGGTCAGCCATTGACGCCGGGTTATTATCGAGCTCGTCACTTAACCCATCAGGACGTCCCAGATATTGATGTGACTTTTATTGAAGTCGATGATGGATACGGACCATTTGGCGCAAAAACTGCCGGAGAGTCTGGGATCATCCTTGCCCCAGCTGCAGTCGCTAATGCGGTTGCTAACGCCACTGGTAATCGTATGACTTCTTTGCCTATTACTAGGGATAAAATTCTCGGAGCAATGTCATGAAAACATTATCTAATATTAATGTGACTAGCTTCTCAGAAGCTGTAACTGCTGCTCAAGGGGCTCGCGCAGAAGGGCGAAGCTATGCTTATTCCGGTGGCGGTACTGATTTACTGCAACAAATCAAAGATGGTACAGATACTGCCGAGGTTATAATCAACCTCCGTAATATAGAAGGCTCGAGCCAGATATCCGCCTCCAATTCAGCAATATCTATTGGCGGCTTGATTACTTTAGAGCAACTCGCCAGCAATGACATCGTTGCGAATCGACTCAGTGCTATCGCGCAAGCTGCTAATAGCGTTGGCACGCCGCAGATTCGCAATGTTGGGACGCTTAGCGGTAATGTTACGCAGCGGCCATGGTGCTGGTACTACCGCAATGGTTTTAACTGTTTCAAAGCCGGTGGTGATCAATGTTATTCGGTGGATGGCGAGAATGGTCAGCACGCTATTTTTGGTGGTGGCCCGAGCTTCATTGTTCATCCATCGGATGTTGCACCAGCACTAGTTGCTTTTGCTGCAATATTTACCGTTGCCGGCCCTGAAGGAGAAAGAGAGCTTTCTTCAGAAGAATTTTTTGTCTTGCCACGAAATAACCCGCTAAAGGAAAACAACTTGGCAGAAGGAGAATTACTAACCGGCGTCAGAATTCCAGCAACCGCTGCGAATACGGTGAGTACTTATCACAAAATTATGGATCGAGAAGCATGGACCCATGCTGAAGTAGGTGTAGCTGCAGTGATTCAACGCGACGGCAATGAAGTACAGAGCGCTAGAGTCGTGTTGGCTGGTGTCGCGCCGATTCCATGGCGAGTAGAGGCGGTAGAAGATTTTTTAGTTGGCAAACAAATTAACGAAGAAGTAGCTCAGGCGGCAGGAGAGCTAGGGATTTCCGATGCTCAGCCGCTTGCCAAGAATGCGCATAAACTGCCTATGACGAGTGCTGCAATCCAAGCTGCCATTCTCGATCTGGCGGCAGGGTAAAGTAGTTTTACAGATAATGAATAGACGTGACTTCTTACAGCTGCGAACCGAAGAAAGTAAAACTGTAGCGGATCTCTCTTGTGAAAAACTTTTTATGCATTACCAAGACTTAAGTTCCGGTTTTCAGCAATCTGCTGCAGAATCAGGAACCCTAGATGATGCCGAATGGTGGGCAGGCGAACCGCCTCTTTCAGTTAATCATATTGATCCTGAGGTTTTTTTTCGCAGTGTCCAGACTGATGTAATCAAAGCGGACAAACTGCGTGTTCTGGATATGGAATGGCTGGCACAAGGCGAGTTTAGAATACGCGTAGAAACTTTACTGGCATCGTTTAAAGCCACCGGTGGTGAAGTACTTTATCAAAATGACAGCACTAAAGAGGCCCGCAGAACAATATGATTTCACTTAAAGTTAACCGTTTTCTTTTGTTGTCTTTTATTCTGCTCTTTTGTTTAACTGCCTGTGATTCGCCTACTGAATCGACCGATAATTCTGTTGGTGAAGCCACTGCAATGAATAATGATGCGGCAGTAAAAACACGGGTAGAGCGGGCTATTACGAGCGCATCGGATTTGCCGCAGGGAATTTCTATTGATGTGAATGCTGGGGTGGTTTCGGTTTCTGGTTCGCTGAGCTGTGAAGATTGTGGGGGCCTGCGTACTCCAGGTAATATAGGAACAATTCAGGAAACTCTGGGCGCAGTTGTTAGAGCTGTTCCTGGGGTAGATTCCGTTCAGTTTTCGCTCGCTTATTAGTTTTGATGATTCAGCATGGGTCCTCATGCGCACAATTTTCCTTCAAGATTCACTAAACTTCGATTAATCATTAATTGGATTGTTGACAGCACTCTTTAACGTGATTGTTTCATATCCATATTTAAGAAAAGTAAGCAAGGGAAAATTACAGCCACATGAAATTTGCGGAAATATTGGAAAGGGCGGAAATTCGAAAAAATGGGCCCGCTAGGTTGAAATTATTTCTCCCGGAGGTGGCATCTAAAAAGAAACTTATGGCCTTGCGTGATGATCGTTATTTATCCGCTATGACTAAAACCATTAACCAGGCAGGGTTTAGTTGGAAAGTTATTGAAAATAAATGGCTAGAATTTGAAGAAGCATTTTTTGGGTTTGATTTGCTTAAATTAGGATTGCTCTCTCCAGAGCAATGGGAAAAATATACTAGCGACCGTCGAGTAGTCCGAAATTGGCAAAAAATTAAAGCACTACAAGAAAATGTATTTTTTGTTAGCGAAGAGTCTCGTAAACATGGAAACTTCGGCCAATTTTTAGCGGAGTGGCCAGTGAGTAATCAGATAGGTTTAATGGAATATCTTAAGAAGAATGGTTCTCGACTCGGAGGCCAAACCGCACTTTGGTTTATGCGCAGAGTTGGCAAGGATTGTTTTGTGCTCTCTAGAGATGTGGTTACGACACTAAAAGGTGTGGGTTTAGATATTGCTGAAAAGCCTTCTAGTAAGAGGGATCTTAAAAAAATTCAAGATCAGTTCAATGCTTGGCATGAAGAAACAGGGTTGCCTATTAGTCACCTAAGTCGAATTGCAGCCTGTTCTGTTAGAGAGAATTACCTAAGCTAATGCTGCGCTTGATTATGACTTTCTGAACGGCCTCACTTTAATATGAATGCTGAATATCTTTATCATCACATCCTTGGAATTGGAGCTTACACATCTGGCATGCTCTTAATGTTGCTTAGATAGAGCCCTAAGGTTTCTGGGGTAAATCGAAATAAACTCATAGGATATTCAGGTGTTGCTTAGACAACTAATAATAGAGTTACAAAAAACCGGGACAGATTCCTGTGAATCTGCTTAAATAAATTCTCGAATAAACTTTTATCAGCAATATATAGGATTACCACATGAAACGCCTTTTACTTACGATAATGGCTCTGCCAACTTTACTTGCTTCAGCTTCGCTTATTGCACAACCGGAATATGTCACCATTGAGATGGAAATAGACGTCGCAAAACCTGCCGTTGAAGTATGGGCAACGGTTGGCGGATAT
>CAWKZI010000203.1:0-5138 GCA_963854365.1 Gammaproteobacteria bacterium | reverse complement strand
CTGTTTGGGTGTTAACGACCCCATACGGCGACCGATGCCAGCGGCTGGCAAAATAGCCCAGATTGTCATAGTCAATTCTTCTGCTGTGATGGGCCTCGATTTACCGATTATCCAGGTTTCTCGCAGATCGATAAGGTAGAGTGCAAGATTTAATCAACAATCAAATAAAAAGTTTCACCCTTTCCAATCATGCCCAGCTCAGAACGGGCTCGTTCTTCGATAGCCTCAATACCAATCTTAAGATCAACGACTTCAACCTGCAGGATATCGTTGCGTTTTTGCAACTTTTGATTGGTTGATCGTTGTGACTCGAGTTCAACCTCGAGAATATTCAAAGCGCGCACACTATCACTGCCCAACCACAATTGATATTGTAAGGTGAAAAAAACAAAACCTAAGAAAGCAAAAACTAGCTTCATCATAACCATCTCAGTTCTTTATCTAAGTTCTTGATCTAGAATTTCAGAATTTCGTGCTGAAATTGCTCAACCAGTAAACCGCGCAAATTCCTTTAACCCGTTGTAAATCGACCCTGCACCTAACTCTTCCTCAATCCGCAAGAGTCGATTATATTTTGCGACTCGATCCGATCGACAGAGAGAGCCTGTCTTGATTTGTCCTGCCGCTGTGGCCACAGCTAAGTCTGCTATTGTCGTATCCTCTGTTTCCCCAGAACGATGAGAAATTACAGAAGTAAAAGCAGCATTTTTAGCCATGTTTATCGCTGCTAGCGTTTCTGTAAGAGAGCCAATCTGATTAAATTTAATCAATATCGAGTTAGCTATGTTCTCATCAATACCTCTTTTCAAGATAGAAGTATTCGTTACGAATAAATCATCACCTACTAACTGAACTTTATCGCCTACTTGAGCTGATAATTTAGCCCAGCCGGCCCAGTCATTCTCATCCATACCGTCCTCTATAGAAAGAATCGGGTAGTTTTCTGATAAATTCTGCAAGTAATCGGCGAATTCTTCGGAACCATAGCTCTTATTTTCGCCGCTAAGGTGATATTTACCATCACGAAAGAACTCAGAAGCTGCGCAATCCAGCGCAAGGTGCACATCAACACCCGGTGTTAGCCCAGCAATCTCTATGGCCTGAATTATAGCGTCTAATGCTGCTGCATTTGACGGCAGATTAGGCGCAAACCCCCCTTCATCGCCCACCGCAGTGCTCAAACCTTGCTTTCTGAGCACTGATTTCAGGGCATGAAAAATCTCAACCCCGTAGCGTAGTGCCTCAGAAAAGCTTCCCGCCCCTGTTGGCTGAACCATAAATTCTTGAATATCAACATTATTATCGGCGTGCTCTCCACCATTTATGATATTCATCATGGGTACAGGTAATGAATAATTACCATCACTCCCGTTTAATCGCGCGATGTGAGCATAAAGTGGAACTCCGCTTTCCAATGCGGCTGCTTTTGCTGCAGCTAAAGATACAGCGAGGATGGCGTTGGCGCCGAGTTTTGACTTATTTTCAGTGCCATCAAGTTCGAGCATACTTAAATCTAGGCTCTCCTGGTCAATAGGGTTATGACCTCTGAGACCGTCGTTAATTTCTGTATTAATATTATGAACTGCGATTAACACGCCTTTACCTAGGTACCGTGACTCATCTTTATCTCTCAATTCCAAGGCTTCACGAGAACCAGTTGATGCGCCAGATGGTACGCAAGCGGAGCCAACTACTCCACTCGACAAGATAACATCCGCTTCGACAGTTGGATTACCACGCGAATCCAATATTTCACGTGCTTTTATATTATTAATCACAGACATTTCAATACCTTATTGGGTTTATTTTATCTATATTAAAAGAATAGACTGAGTGAATTACGTGACTTTAGGCCGTATCCAGATCGGAAAAACCTTTTACTAAGCTGTCTATTCCTTTCATTTGCTCGAGGAATGGTTTCAGCGCCGATAAACGGAGCGCGCAGGGACCGTCACAGAGTGCCTTATCAGGATCAGGATGAGCTTCTAAAAACAATCCAGCCAAGCCCTGAGATAACCCCGATCTGGCCAAGGGTGTTACGTCTGCTCGCCTTCCGCCGGCACTAGATGACAAACCGCCAGGCTTTTGTAAAGAGTGGGTGACATCAAATATAACGGGATAGTTAAACTGCTTAAGGATAGAAAAACCCAGCATATCCACAACCAAATTATTATATCCAAAACTGCTACCCCTTTCGCAAACAATAAGGCGCTCATTCCCAGCACTTTCGAATTTTTTGAGGATATGCTCCATCTCAACTGGGGCTAGAAACTGAGCTTTCTTGACATTGATAACAGCACCAGTTGCAGCCATAGCTTCTACAAGATCAGTTTGTCGAGATAAAAATGCCGGCAATTGAAGAATGTCTGCAACTTCACTTGCCGCCTTAACCTGATTCACCTGATGTATATCGGTAATTATAGGAACGGAAAATTGCTGTTTGATTTCAGCCAATATTTCTAAGCCTTCTACCAGACCAGGTCCCCTATAGGAATCAAGCGCAGAACGATTAGCTTTATCGAAAGAAGCTTTGAAGACATAAGGAATTTGTAGCAGTTCTGCGATGCTTTTGAATTCTTCGGCAACTTGTAGAGCTATGTCTCTTGACTCCAAAACATTAAGACCACCGAACAGCACAAATGGCTCGTCGTTGGCGATAGTAATATCTGCAACCTTGATCTTCTTGCAAGTCATGTAGGCAACTATTCCTGTGTAATGAAGTGTAGTGTTACGTTTCTACTTTCTTCTTGCTCCGCTGACAGCTTTATTTATTTGAACGCCGCCGAAGCCATCGCGCCATCGTCTTAACCATCCACATCAAGACTAACTTTTTCTCGTCTCGCTACTGCCGCTGCGATAAAACCTGAAAATAGTGGATGTCCATTGCGTGGAGTTGAAGTAAATTCAGGGTGAAATTGGCAACCGACGAACCAAGGATGGTCGGGTACTTCTATTACCTCCACCAAAGTATCATCAACAGATTTACCAACTAAATTCAGCCCCGCCTCAGATAGCTGTTCCGAATAGTCATTATTAAATTCATAACGATGACGATGACGTTCTACAATCTCATCACGGCCGTAGCAATCATGAGTGGTAGAACCTTTCTCCAATACACATTTCTGCCCACCCAAACGCATAGTTCCTCCCAGGTCCGAATCTTCATTTCGAATCTCGACAGAACCACCTGCCGTGGTCCACTCACTAATCAACGCTATTACTGGATGTTTACAGGTTTGATCAAACTCAGAACTATTAGCGCCTTCAAGCCCCACTACATTTCGTGCATATTCAATAACTGCTGCCTGTAAACCAAGACAAATCCCGAGAAATGGAATTTTGTTCTCGCGGGCATATTCGGTCGCTAAAATTTTACCTTCAAAACCGCGTTCACCAAAACCTCCAGGAATCAAAATTGCATCCTGACCCGCTAATAAACCTACACCACGCTCCATCACATCAGCAGAATCTAGATAGGTAATATTAACTTTCGTGTGGGTTTGAATACCGGCATGAACAATAGCCTCATTAAGTGATTTATAAGCGTCCAGCAAGTCCATGTACTTGCCTACCATTGCCAAATTAACTTCTCCTTTGGGATTAAGTTGGGACTCAACCACACGATCCCACTCCTTGAAATCTGCCAAGGGACAATCAAGATGGAATTTCTTCACAATAATTTCATCTAGGCCAGCTGCTCCCAAAATCGAGGGTACTCGGTAGATCGAATCAGCATCTGGAAGAGAAACAACAGCTGGCAACTCTACATTGGTAAACAGAGCAATTTTTTTCCGTGCTGACTCATCTATCCCCTGCTCCGATCGACAAACGAGAATGTCTGGTTGAATTCCGATCGACCGCAGTTCTTTTACTGAATGCTGCGTGGGCTTAGTTTTCGTTTCCCCAGCTGTACTGATGTAAGGAACTAAGGTCAAGTGAAGATACAACGCCCGTTCGGAGCCCACTTCTACACGGAGCTGCCGAACGGCCTCGAGAAAAGGTTGCGATTCAATATCGCCAACAGTTCCACCAATCTCAACCAAAGTTACATCCGTGTCACCTGCACCATCAATTATGCGGCGCTTGATTTCATCAGTGATATGAGGGATAACTTGTATTGTAGCACCGAGGTAGTCACCACGACGTTCACGCTTTAAAACTTCTTCATACACCTTGCCAGTTGTGAAGTTATTCTTTTTTAACATCTTAGCTCGGCTAAACCTTTCATAATGGCCAAGGTCGAGGTCGGTCTCCGCTCCATCTTCGGTTACATACACTTCACCGTGCTGAAACGGACTCATAGTTCCGGGGTCAACATTAATGTAGGGGTCAAGCTTTAACATGGTGATACTGAGGCCTCGAGCCTCAAGAATTGCAGCCAGAGAAGCGGAGGTTATACCTTTACCTAATGATGAAACCACACCACCAGTAATGAAGATAAATCGAGTCATTTGAGCCCCATCACAATAAGACGAATCAGTCGAGCACTGACACTTGCAGATGGAGCTACAGCGTACTAGAAAGAATCAACAACCACAATCTGATTTGCCTTTCAGAGTGCTCTTAAATACAAAAAAAATGACAGCGAATTAAGGTTTTTTAACAGGATTAAAGTCAGGCCGCAACCATTCTACTAAAATCCCTGGCTCGTCAGCTTTTGCTGCATATGATTCAGTGATGCCAATTGATGGAATACACACGAGTTCCTCTCCAAAATAAAGTAGTGGAAATCGATCTCTAAACCAAGGTTCTACATTATGCTCCTGCATTAACTTTTTCACAGCCTTGGTTGGTCTGTCCAACAGTCTACAAGATTCTCCTCCACTTCGATAACGAACTTTAAGGTCCACTTTAACTAACTCTTTTAATCCCTTACCCACAACATTAGCAATTTTCAGACTGCCATTTCCCCCAAGATTCAATACCGCTGCGTTATTAATATCCCAGGTATATTCTCCTTGATCAGAAAACACAGGGACATTGCTTAATACATAGAGGCAGGACTTATAACGCAAAAGCTTATAACCCTCTCCGATTACAACTACTCCACTATTCGCCTCACCTGTTACAACTTCATTGCAAAGATATTGCAATTTATTCCAACCAAGATCTGGCAACTGGAATTGCCGTAGCCAGTA